>CAYVQV010000001.1:0-58887 GCA_964454035.1 uncultured Candidatus Nitrosopelagicus sp.
CATACTTGTCAGAATCAGAATCTAATGCATATTGGATGTTACATTCTCCTACAATGCCAACATGTTTTGTTGCTCTTATTGCAGCAGATCGAAGTGTATGATATTCATGATTATTAATTGTCTGTGAGGGGGCAACTACAATATTATCACCTGTATGAACCTTCATTGAAAGTACATTTTCCATATTACAGACAATTACATTATTTCCACTGTAGTCTTGCATTACTTCATATTCAATCTGTTTCCAATGACCAACATATTCTTCAACCAAAATTTGCCCAACAAGACTAGCTGCTAATCCACGTCCAACAATTTCGTGTAATTCAATTTCATTATGAGCAACACCACCACCTTTACCACCAAGTGTGTATGCTACACGAACAATTACAGGATATCCCAATTCTTCAGCGACTTTTTTTGCATCATCAAATGTATGAACTGTTTTACTATTGAGTACGGGAACACCACATTCCTGCATATTATCTTTGAATCTCTGTCTATCTTCAGTAGCCATGATTCCAGGAATTTGTGTTCCTAAAACTTTGATACCATATTTTTCTAAAATTCCATATTCATCTAATTTAACACCACAGTTTAGGGCTGTCTGACCACCATAAGATAACATTATTGCATCAGGTCGTTCATTTTCAATTACAGATTCAACATACTCTGGTGTAACTGGTTGAAGATAGACCTTATCAGCAAATCTTGTGTCAGTTTGAATTGTTGCAATATTTGGATTAATTAAAACACTCTTCAGCCCGTCTTCATGAATTGCCTTTAAACATTGACTTCCAGAATAATCAAATTCTCCTGCTTCTCCAATCTTTATTGCTCCACTGCCTAAAACAAGAATTTTTTTTATAGAATTATTACTAGGCATCTATTTTTCCCTCTATTATTTTTTTTAATTGATCAAAGACAAATTTACAATCATAAGGTCCTGGTGAAGCCTCAGGATGAAATTGAACTGCAATGCATTTTTCATTTTTATGTTTTATACCTTCAACAGTCTTATCATCAGCATTTGAAAACCATAAATTAAATTCAGAATTAGATAAGGAATCAGGACTGATACAATATCCGTGGTTTTGACTTGTTATGTACACTTGATTATTATCTAAATTTATACAAGGTTTATTCTGACCACGATGACCATACTTCAATTTGTAAGTTGAAGCACCACCTGCAATACCAAGTATTTGTGCACCAAGACAAATTCCGAGAGTTGGAATTTCTTTTTTGATTAATTCTTTTGCAGTTTCAATTGTGTCTGGACAATGTTCAGGATCACCAGGACCATTACTGACAATCACACCTTTTGGATTATATGATAAAATTTCATCAATTGGAGTGTTCCAAGGAACTTTGATTGCATTGTAACCTAATTCACGAATGTTTCGGATTATTGCATTTTTTGTTCCAGTATCAATTAAAACAATATTCTCTTTATCATTACCAAATTTTTCAGTAGTTTCAGTTGATACAACATTCATGAAATTTTCATCATTGTAATTAGTTGCACCTTTTAGCTGTTCCATAACTTCATCAACATTAATTTCAGTATCAGATACACAGATAGCACCCATCATAACACCAGACTGACGAAGTTTTTTGGTTAATTCGCGAGTGTCAATTCCTGATATCCCTGGAATTTTTTCATTATTCATCCATTCATCAAGAGTCATTGAAAGATTCCAATGACTAGCAGTCAATGATAATTCATGTATTACTAATCCACGGGCTTGGATTTTAGAAGATTCAAAGTATTTTGATACACCATCATTTTGAAGAGCAGGGTCTGGAACTCCATAATTTCCCACCAAGGGGTAGGTTAGAGTTAGAATTTGGCCACTATATGATGGATCAGTTAATGTTTCAGTATAACCAACCATGCCAGTATTAAAGACAATTTCTCCAACTGATATAGTAGAAAATCCAAATCCCATACCATCAAAAATTGTACCGTCAGAAAGGATCAGCTTCCCATTCTTATCAGCATGTTTTGATTTTTTTATGGAAATTGTAACCCTTCACATATCGTTATGGTTCTAGATTTAAATTTTGTGTAATGATCGCAAAAAATTATAGAGCACCGAATTGTTCGCTCCATTTATGATATGCACGAACCATTTCTGTTGAAACACTAGGTCTTCTTTTAATCTTAATATTCTTAAAATCCATCATGGTTAATTCTCTAGGCTGGCTTGATGGTTCACCTGCTACAGGCTCATGATAATCTGGAGATCTAAACAATTCATTAACAATTTGTAATTGTGCACCTTGACAAACATCCTTAATATCACTTGCACTATAACCGTCAAATTGTTTTGCAAGAGTAAGAGAGTTTACACGTGAACTCTTTCTCAATGGTGAAGTATAGAGATCAAATAATTTCTCTCTAGCTGCTGTAGATGGTAATGAAACATAAATTCTCTTTTGAAATCTTCTAAGAAATGGACTATCCAAACTCCATGGTTTATTGGTTGCTCCAATAACGTACATCATAATTTCCTTTCCTTTACCATTCACTCCATCCATTTCAGATAAGAACTGATTTTTAGCTCTAATTTCACCACCAACTTCACTATTTCTCTCACCAAGTAATGAATCAACTTCATCAATGAAAAGAATTACAGGTTTTTGTTCTTTTTCGCAGTATCCACGAGCCATTGAAAAAAGTTTTGAAACATTTTTTTCTGCTTCACCAAGCCACTTGCTCATCATTGATGCTGCATCTACAACAATAAAATATCCATCTAACTCATGTGCAGTAGCAGCTGCAAGCATTGTTTTTCCAGTTCCTGGTGGTCCATATAGTAACATTCCTCTAGGCCATCCTAGTGGAAATAAATCTGGTCTTTTACTTGGATAAACAATTGATTCTCGCAGTGCATTTTTTGCATCATCTAATCCTATAACTTCACTCCATTTTACATCTGGTTTTTCTTTTAATATTAAATCCTCCATACTGTCATCAGTTTTTGGTTGTGCACGTGCAAGTGCTTTCTTTTGTTCTTCAGGTGATGCATTAGGATCTACTACAGGTTCAATATTTCCTGCACGTGTATTTTGTAATTCTTTTACTCTGCCTTGATACGCACGTATTCTTTCAGTATAAACTTGATTTAACTTACTATCGGGATATAATCTCATTAATTTCATCAATGTTGCAGATGCATTTTGATATCCAGAAATAGCCATTCCATACGCACCTTGTGAATCTGCCTTTATTGCTTCTGATGCATATTTGCTAGCACTATTTTCTAATTCTTGTGGGGCCATACTCATTCTAAATCACTAATGAGTTTTCTATAGATTTGAGTAGGTATTCAGGTGAGTAAATTGCTGTCAAAGATTTGGTTAAATTAATTCAACTGTATTATACGCCTGTGTCTGAGAATGAAGTCTGTTTTGATTGGTTCATTAATAATGATTCAAATTCTTTAATTTTTTTAATTGAAAAATCTGCTGAAATGCCCAATTCATCAATTTCATTATCCATATGTTCAATTGAGCCTACAGTAGAATCTAATATGTCTACAAATCTCTTCATATTCTGATAAACAGCTTTTTTATTCTCGTGTTTAGATAGAACAATTTCACATAATGTAAGAATTCTAGAAAAATCTTCCAATTCATTAAAATCTAGTTTTTCAACAAAAGATGTTTTATCATTGATAGAAGATAATTTTTCATCAATTGTGGATAAAAGACTCCTGACTTCTAACAGATTTTTTTGTGCTCTATCTTTAGTTTTCATACGTTTTGGTGTTATTTTTGAAAGATTAGACGTAGACGTATAAATTTTAGAGTGAAAAATCAAAAATGATTTAGTTCTAAAAGAGGAAAAAATAAAAGAATACTATAAAATGATAAATTATGATTGAAGATAGATTAAACGAACTTGGAATTATACTTCCAATCCCTCCAAATCCTGCAGGTTCATACATACCAATAGTAGTATCTGGAAAACTTGCATTCGTATCAGGTCAGATCCCAGTTAAAGATGGCCAAGTAGTTTATCAAGGGAAAGTTCTTAGCAATGAATCAATTGCTGATGCTCAAAGCGCATCTAAACTTTGTATAATTAATGGTTTATCACAACTCAATGCATATTTTGGTACATTAGATAATTTAGTAAAAATAATAAAAATTTCAGGATTTGTCAATTCTGCAGAAGATTTTTTTGATCATCCAAAAATAATTAATGCTGCATCTAATTTATTGGTAGAAATATTCGGTGAAAAAGGAAAACATTCACGAATAGCTGTAGGTGTGTCAAGTCTGCCATTAAATGCTACTGTTGAAATTGATATGATAGTTGAGATTTCTAATTAAATTTTAGAAACAGAATTTTCTAAATCACTTACAAGTTTTTCATATTCTGATCTAGATTTACCAAGTTCGCTAAGTTTCGTTTCTTCAATTTTTTCTAATCTATCATTAACTTCTTTTGAAACACTGTTTAATCTTGAATCAGCCATCATAAATAGCCGATTATTTTCTTTCCACAAATGTTCTCTTACATGAGTGATGTAATTTTCTAATGATAAAATTAAATTGTTCGAGTCTCCAGATGCAAAATATGATTGAACACATGTTTTAATCTGTTCAGCAAGTTTCTCTGTCATTTTATGCTCTACTATCATTTTTGGTATTGGACCCATTTGTGTCGGCATGCCAGTTTGCCCTAATGCTGGAAATAAACCCTCTTCTTCTTTACCATGATGACAGACATGCGTAAAATTTTGTGTAAAATCAATTGTAGGTAAAAGAATTTGTTGAGGAATTTCTTTACCGTCCTTTAGTAATGATACAGTTGTATCAAGTGCACTTAGAACTTTTTCAATTAATTTATGATCATTTCTTAAAGAAGAGGTTGACAATTATTTTTCTAACTCTGAATTAAGATTCTTAATGAATTTTTTAATATTCGCTTTTGGTATTGATGCACCACATGCCTTATCATGACCTCCACCAGAACCACCAACTTCTGTAGCCAATCTATTAACAATTTTTCCCAAATGCACTTTACAACTCTTTGATCCTCTAACTGAAACAGCATAAATTCCATAATCCACGCGTTCTTTGTATGCAACACCAACATCTTTTCCAGAAAGACCTAAAACAAAATTCACCGCTCCACTTGCTCCAGAATCAAGTATTTCCATATGTCCCAAATTTTTTATAACTTTCATTGATTTTTTTACTTTTGATATCACAGATGCCAACTTTTCTACTTGAATCTGTGCAAATTCATATGAATTAGGAATTTGATGAGGATATTTTGATTCACTTAGTTCATCAACTAGGTATAATAGATAATCAGGATCATTTTGATGACCTACTATATTATAGGTCAAAACAGTAGCGCTGATTAATGCAAATTGTCTATCAAATATTTGTAATAATTTTGAACCTAAAGGACGATCTTCCATATAATCAGTAATAGCTGCACATGCAGCAACAAATGCAGCATGATCATTTAATTTTTTTTTGTATGCATTGTATACTTGAACAGTAGTGCATTCATTGATATCATGAATTACTTTAACTTTAGATTTTTCCAGTTGTGAGATAATTTTCTTATCAAGATCATGATGATCAATATACGTCACTTTGACACTACGTTTTCTTAAAATAGTTAAGAGCTCAACAAATTCAGATTCATTTTTTTTATTTAATCCAAGATCACAAATATAAAGTTCTTTTAATTTTTTATCATCTCTTAATGGTTCCATAGAATCCATCATTCCCGGATAATCAACTAAAATTGAACTTCCACCAAAAGCCTGTTTAATTAGTGCCGCAGAACTTATTCCATCTGCATCTTCTTCATGTGAAACACAAATGATTTTTGTTTTGATAGAACTTTTGACGACCATGCCATTATTTTTCATAAACCCTCATTTAAACCAAGAATGAAAAAATACTTGAAAATCTATTTTGTTTTAGGAGTAATTTTATTTTTATCCTTTTTAGATTTTAAGACAGATGAATAAATATCATAAAATGTTCCACCTGACAATTGATTTTTGACATCAAATTCTTGAATTAGTTTTAAAAATTCTGGTGATGCATTAAGTATATCCTCATCAGCTTGTTTGACTAATCTACGTTCAATATCAGACATAAATAATAATTAAAATTAATCATATATGCGCGAGCTTTGATAGATTAGACTATCTGCTAAATTTATTGACAAATTACAGCCTTGAAAATTTAATAGTACTGTTTGAAGACAGAACAATATGGAAACTAAGAATATTGGGCTTAGAGATGTTACAGTAGCTGATACTAAAATTTCTCATATAGACGGAAATAGAGGAAAACTAATCTATAGGGGATTTGATGTTTTAGACTTAACAAAGAATTCAAATTTTGAAGAAACATGTTTTCTTTTATTACACGATCACTTACCTAATCAAAAAGAATTCGATGAATTCAAAGTAAAATTACGTGATTCAAGACAAATTCCTGAACAAATGCAAAAAAATATGAAAAATTGGAGGAAAGATGCAGAGCCAATGGATGCACTTCAGGCATTTGTTGCTGCTTTAGCTGGATATTATAATGAAGTAGGTTCTGCAAAAGAAATTAGTTATCAAAGAGCAATTAATCTTATAGCAAAAGTTCCAACAATTATTGCAAGCTGGGATCGTATTAGAAATGATAAAGAACCAATATCTCCAAATCCCAATTTAAGTCATGCAAGTAATTTTCTATACATGTTAAAAGGTGAAGAGCCTGATAAAGAAATAGAAAGAATTTTTGATGTCTGCTTAATTCTCCATGCGGATCATACATTTAATGCATCGACTTTTGCTGCAAGAGAAGTTGCATCTACTAGAGCACATATGTATTCTGCTGTTAGTGCAGCAGTAGGTGCATTAAGTGGTGAATTACATGGTGGAGCAAATTTTGAAGTAATGAAAATGCTGTTAGAAATTAAAGATAAAAACAATGTGGGAAATTGGATCAAACTTAGATTAGAAAATGGAGACAGAGTTATGGGTATGGGTCATGCAGTATACAAAACAGTTGATCCAAGATCAACTGTTCTAAAAGAACTATCAAAAAAACTTGCTGAAAAAACAAAAATGCCATGGTACGAGATTACAAAAAATGTAGAGGATGCAACAGTAAAATTTATGAAAAAAGAGAAAAATAAAGAAATTTTTCCAAATGTTGATCTTTACAGTGCATCAGTATACTATATGTTAGAAATCCCAATGGATCTAAATACACCAATATTTGCAATTTCTAGAGTTGCAGGATGGGCAGCACATGTAATTGAAGAAAGATTTGCCGAGGCTGCTCCAAAACCTATGTTGTATAGACCTAAAGCAGTTTATGTAGGAAAATATGCTGGACCACAAGGTTGTACATATTTACCAATTGATGAAAGACAATAAATTTAGTTTCTTGTTTTTAACCAATTTTTTGCTTTTGAATTAATATCATTTCTATACAATACTTCAAAAACCATATCGTAAAACGTAATACCTTTCTTTTGAGCCTGCATGTCAAGCCATTTTATTCCATCAGCAAGTTCAGGATCAAATTCAGAGAAATCAACAAGCTCATCAACCATTTTTTTGAAGAAATTATGACTATTCATCATGAAAGTAAATTTCAAAATAGATCATTAAGCCAAGAATTCAAATTATATTGATAAACCAGTGTTTTTTGATTGACATATGGAGCATGAACTTTTCTTTGATGGAACAACAGAAAAATACACCTGGTCGATAAAAACTGGAAATGCAGTTGTTGACCAGACTAGAGTGCATCCTCCAGCCTATCTATCAGGTGGAAAATTAGATGTTAGTAATACAGAAGAGTCAAAATTCATTGCATTGCATGTTGGGATTTATTGGGGTTTAGGAGTTTTTATCATAAAAGATTATGATGTAGTAAACGTAATGTGTGATTCAAATGAAATGTATGAAATTCTAATTAAAAAAATTATAACTGACAATCAACTAATTAATGATAAAATTTACTTTATTAACCAATTAACAAATCATCGAAATTTAAAAATTAAATACCAATTTATAGAATCAGAAAAAAACTTGGCAGCAAAAAATCTTTCTTCAAGTCATAAAAACTCAACAACTAAAGATTCTAGAGAATTCATCTAATAATCAAACCTATATCATTAACATTTGTATGAGTAGGTCCCGTAAATATTAAACCGCCAAATTTTTTAAAAAAATTAAATGAATCATTATTTTTTAAATATTGTTCAAATGATGGAATATTTTCATTTGAAATCATTGCCCCGGCATATTTAGTGTCACCGTCTACACCGTCAGTTCCAATTGATGATATCAAAATTGAATTATTTTCTAACTGTTTAGAAATTTGTAAAACCAGTTCTTGATTTCTTCCACCTTTTCCTTTACCTAATACATTCACTGTAGACTCACCGCCAAAAATTATACATGATTTTTTTGTTGTTTTAAATTTATTTGCAATTATTTTAGATACAATTTTGACATCAGATTTGAGATTAAAAATTACAATAGTGGTGTAGCCTAACTTTATTGCTTTATCTTTCATAGCAATAAGAGATTTTTTATTATTACCAATTATAATGTGTGGAAATTTTGGTTTTTTTGGTGTTTCAGGAATTTTTTTGTTAAGACCGTTTTTTAAAACAGAAATTATATTTTTTGATATTTTTTTCTCAATTTTATATTTTTTAAGAATTTTTAACGAATCAGAAAAAGTAGTTTTATCAGCATATGTTATTCCTGAAGATATAGAACTTAGATCGTCTCCTATTACATCAGATAAAACAAATGAAACCGCAGAACTTTTCATTTTTTGAATTAATTTTCCACCTTTTATGTTTGAAAGATGTTTTCGTATACATGAGATTTCATTAATACTTGCACCAGATTGGATTAATTGTCGATTTAAAGCAATTTTCTCTTTAAGTGAAATTTCATATGGTAGAGTAACCAATGATGAGCCACCACCAGAAATTAAAAATACTATAAAGTCTTTTTTTGTAGTTTTTGCGATAAAATTTTTTATATATTTTCCAGCTTTCAGACTTTCAGAATTTGGTAATGGATGACCTGACATAAAAAACTGAATTTTGTTTTGTTTGAAAATAGGCTTATAATTTGATGGCATTATAATAATTCCTTTTGTTATTGCAATCTTTGATGAAACAAATTTCATCATTGAATCTGCAGCTTTACCAATCGCAATAACATACACATTTTCAAAATTTTTTAAATTTATGATAGAATTTTTAGTTTTGATTTTATTCCTGAAAAAATATTTCTGAAGACCAATTTGAGGATTTGCATGTATTAGCCCTTCGTTTAGTATTTTTAATGCATCATGAGATTTTTTGTTATTTGTAAAATTAGAAGGATTTTTTATCATTTATCTAAATGAAGTAAAAAAATAACTTAAGGTTTTGCACGCTGTAAGATATAAAAAGAGAAAGAAAATGTAACAATACTATGGATAAAGTATTACTTCCAAAAAAAATTGAGTTTGGTGAAAATGCCTTATCTGAAGCTGAATATCCAAAAAATGCGTTAGTGGTAACAACAACTCCACCTGAGTTATCTGGAAAGTGGTTAGATAGAATGGGAATTCAAGACTACATGCTATTTGACAAAGTTACGCCAGAGCCATCTATTAATGATGTTAATACTCTAATATCTGAGTATAAAGAAAAAAAACCATCTGTATTAATTGGTCTTGGCGGTGGAAGTTCACTTGATGTTGTAAAATACTCTGCATCGGAATTTGGTGTTGATAAAATTTTAATCCCAACAACATTTGGTACAGGAGCTGAAATGACAACATACTGTGTGCTTAAGTTTGATGGAAAAAAGAAATTATTAAGAGAGGATAGATTTCTAGCAGATAGAGCAATAATTGATTCATATTTTATGAATGGAACACCAGAACAAATTCTTAAAAATTCAGTCTGTGATGCATGTGCACAAGCTACAGAAGGATTTGATAGTAAACTTGGAAATGATTTAACAAGAACATTATGTAAACAAGCATTTGATGTGTTACATGATGCAATAATGAATGATAAACCAGAAAATTACCCATATGGGTCTATGCTATCAGGAATGGGATTTGGTAACTGTTCTACTACATTAGGTCATGCATTATCATATGTATTTTCAAATGAAGGAGTTCCTCATGGATATTCATTGTCATCGTGCACTACTGTGGCACATAAACATAACAAATCAATATTCTATGATAGATTCAAAGAAGTAATTGAAAAATTAGGTTTTGACAAAATGGAGCTAAAAGCTGATGTAAGTGAAGCCGCAGATGTTGTTATGACTGATAAAGGACATCTAGATCCAAATCCAATACCAATTTCAAAAGAAGATGTTATTCAATGTCTAAATGACATTAATTCCGGAAATCTTTAATTATTTATTTTATTTCAGGCAGATCAGTTTCTCATACTTTATAAAATGCATATTAACACCAAAGTGAAAGGTTTGAAATAATGTTAAAGTTTGGAATACAAAATGGATTGAATGTTGCAAGAGCAGGTTATACTGAAGATCAAATTTTAACAGCATGTATGCTTGCTGATAAAACTGGTTATGACTCAATTTTCTATATGGACCATACAAATGTTCCACAATGGAAAAATGCTATTGTACTAGATCCATGGGTTATGCTTTCTTCAATTGCAGCTGTTACAAATAATGTTGAATTAGGTACATGTGTTACAGACGCAATAAGAAGACATCCATCAAACATTGCGTTGGCTGCAATTACATTAGATAGAATTTCTAAAGGAAGAGCTATTTTAGGAATAGGTGCAGGTGAAGCACAGAATCTTAAAGAATTTTGTATTCCATTTGATAAACCTGTTTCAAAATGGGAAGAACAAATTCAAGTAATCAAAAAATTATATCATTCAACACCTGATAATACCGTAGACTTTGAAGGAAAATATTACAAATTAGAGAGTGCATGCCTACAAGCACCACCAATAAGAAAACCACATCCTCCAACTTACATGGCGTCAGGTGGAAAAAGAACATTAGCGTTAACAGGTAAATATGGTGAAGGGTGGTTACCAATTGGTTATACTCCAGAACTATTTGAAGATCATAAAGAGCAAATTATTGTGTCAATGGATAAAAATGGAAGAACCGAAGAAGAAAAAGAAGATTTTCAAATGGCGCTTGATATTGATGTATACTTTTCTGAAGATGCTGAAGTGTCGTGGGCAAAAATGAAAGAGGCTGTAAAAGTAAGTTTGTTTAAACCAGAAATTCTTAGAGTGCATGAGCTTAAAGATATTGAAGGCTTTGATTTTGTTAAATATTTTACAGAATATTCAATGTCAAACCAAGATTGGATTGTAAAAATGCGAGAAGCCGCAACAAAGATTCCAGATAAAATTGCAAGATCATCTACTGGTGTTGGAACACCTGATGACGTAATTCAAGTATTTGAAAGATTTCTTAAAGCTGGTGTAAATCACTTTGTAATAAGATTCTGGGGCTCTAATTATTTTGGCTCTATTGATAAATTTGCACATAAAGTAATTCCATATTTTAAGGAACAAGATAAAAAATAAGGAAAAAAATTTTAACAATAATACTTTACAATAGATATGCAATTACTTGGAATCTTAGAGATTAAATCTAAAGATAAAATTAAAGAATTCCTAAATAATGAATCAACAGGACGTATTGCAAGTCTTGATGAAGATGGATATCCACAAATCATACCAATGAATTTTGTTTTTATTGATAATGTAATTTACATGCATTCTCATACTAGAGGTGAAAAACTTCAAAATATTCAAAAAAACGATAAAGTTGGATTTGAAGTAGATAAAAATTTAGAGTTTTTACCTTCATACTTTTCAGATCCAAATGATGCCTCACTAGCAGATACATTTTACATTAGTGTTGTAATAAAAGGAAAAGCAACAATTGTCACAGATAAAAATGAAAAAACATTGGCACTAAATGGTTTAATGAAAAAATATCAGCCAGAAGGTGGATACGAACCAATTAATACACAAATGAATGTTTTAGATGAAGTAGCAGTAATCAAAATTAATCCTAATTCTATACGTGGCAAGTATAAAATTGGACAAAATTTAAAAAATGATGCTAAGATAGAAATGGCAAGAAAAATTTTTGAACGAAATTCTGTGACATCAAAAAATACATTAGAAGTAATGGGATTTTCTATTTCAAATGATGATGTCAAATTAGAAAAAGATGTGAAATGGTGATTTAGTATCAATTTTTATTAAGAAATTATTATTAAACTACTATTATGTCAGATTCAACTATTGATGATGCATTAAAACTGTTAGAAACAGGGAAAGGTAATCCAGATCGTCTTAAAAAAATTATTGCATCTTTCCAAAAGCGAAGTTTAGTCTCATTGGAAGATAGAAAATATATCGATGCATTAGTGTCCCAATATTTAGCACCAAGACAAAGAGTTCATATAAAAAAAATTGAACCTGACAAAGATCAAACAAGTTTCCCACGAATTAGAAAACCAGAACAAAGTAGATATCGAATTCAAGGAAGCAATAAATCATATAAAATTAATCGTGAAGAAACAAAAAGTACATCATCTTCAACAGTAAAAAATCCAGATGAAAATTATTCAACTAATTATACGTCAAATCTTACTAATAATGAGAAACAACATTCTGAAAAATTTACAGAATCATATGAAGATGAACCATCACTAGAAGAAAAATTTGTCAGTCAAATAGAAAATAACAAAACAGAAATAAGAAAAACGAATTCATCTAAAAAAATTATACTAATGGGAATAATTGGAATTATAATAATTGGAGGAGTGGCTGCTGGATTATCAATTAATCCTGATTCTTCTAGTATAGAAACATTAGAACGTGCAATATGTACTAATACAGAAATACTTGTATCATCAACCATTATCCCAGGATTTCCAGATCCTGAAAAAGATTTACAGCATTATTTAGATCGATATAATAACGAACCTAGTTATGCTGATTGGTTTGATAGGAATTTTCCGGGACAATCAATACAAGAAGTGTTAGTTAAACAAAAATCTGCATCATCAACCATTATCCCAGGATTTCCAGATCCTGAAAAAGATTTACAGCATTATTTAGATCGATATAATAACGAACCTAGTTATGCTGATTGGTTTGATAGGAATTTTCCGGGACAATCAATACAAGAAGCTGTATGCTAGTTTTTCAGAATTACCATTGCTTTAAATTTTCTATAGAATGATCTTGACTATTGCAAAAAATACAAGAATTTGAACTAAATTCAGAGTTTGTGCCAACTGGAGATCAGCCATCTGCAATTGACGCAATAGTGGAAGGTATCAAAAAAAGAAAAAATCAGACACTGTTAGGTGTAACAGGCAGTGGTAAAACATTCACAATTGCAAATGCTGTTGCCAGAACTGGAAAAAATACACTAGTAATATCACACAATAAAACTCTCGCAGCACAACTTTATTCAGAATTAAAACAATTTTTTCCAAATAATAATGTTGGATATTTTGTAAGCTATTATGACTATTATCAACCTGAGAGCTACATAGTACAAACAGATACCTATATTGAAAAAGACACACAGATTAATGAAAAAATAGAAAAACTTCGATTGGAGGCTACTGCAATGCTTCTTTCAGAAGAACCAACAATTATTGTGGCAACTGTTTCATGTATCTATTCACTAGGCTCACCCAAAGAATGGGAAGACATGGCAGTGACAATTCAAGTAAAAAAAGAAATTTCTCGAACAGATTTGATTAAGAATTTGATAAATGCTAGATATGAGCGAAACGATACCGAAATGAAAGCAGGATTTTTCAGAGTTAAGGGTGATACAATTGATATCATACCAGCATATTCTCAAGATATTATACGTATTTCATTATTTGGTGATGAGATTGAAAAAATTACAATCCTAGATAATGTGTCATTATCAGAAAAGAAAAACATTACATCTATCAGAATCTTTCCTGCAAAACATTACATAATTGCAAAAGATGTCAAGGAAAAAGCAATAAAATCTATAAGAAAAGAGCTAAAAGAAACATTACCAAAATTAAATGAATTAGAACGACAACGACTTGAGATGCGTACAAAATATGACTTGGAAATGATTGAAGAGTTAGGATATTGTTCAGGTATTGAAAATTATTCAAGACATTTTGATGGACGTATGTCTGGAGAACCAGCATTTTGTTTACTTGATTTTTTTGGTGATGATTTTACACTTGTAATTGATGAATCACATGTTACATTACCACAACTTCATGGTATGTACAAAGGAGATTACTCTAGAAAAAAGTCATTAATTGACTATGGGTTTAGACTTCCAAGTGCATTTGACAATAGACCGTTAAAATTTGAGGAATTTGAAAAACGAATTAAAAATACTATTTTTGTTTCAGCAACTCCTGCTGACTATGAACGACATAAATCATCACAGATAGTAGAACAGCTTGTAAGACCTACTGGTCTAATTGATCCTGAAGTAGAGATACGTAATTCAAAGGGTCAGATGGATGATTTGATAATAGAAATTACAAAATGTGTAAAACAAGACCAAAGAATACTGATAACAACATTAACAAAAAGAATGGCAGAAGATCTAGCAGAATATTTATCTAAAAAAGAAATTCGTGTGCGTTATTTACATTCAGAAATTCAAGGTCTTCAAAGAACTGAATTAATTAGACAGTTAAGATTAGGTGAATTCGATGTACTAGTAGGAATAAATCTTCTTCGAGAGGGATTAGATATACCTGAAGTCTCACTTGTTGCTATATTAGATGCAGACAAAGAAGGTTTTTTGAGAAATAAAACAAGTTTGATTCAAACATTTGGTAGAGCTGCTAGAAATTCAGAAGGAAGGGTGATCATGTATGCAGACAATACTACAGTATCTATGAAGTCAGCATTACTAGAAACAAAAAGAAGACGAGAAAAACAAATACAGTATAATAAAACCAACAAAATAATTCCAAAAACAATAATCAAGTCAATCCCAGAGCAAGAAACAGAACTAGATGAAATTAAAAATAAATCAAAAACTGACTTGAAAAAACAAAAAATTGAAATTGAAATTAAGATGAAAACATTCGCTGAAGATTTAGATTTTGAAAATGCAATACAATGCAGAGATAAAATAAAAAGAATTCAAATGGAGTTGGATAAAGATGAATCAAAATGAATTAAAAGTTAAAGGTGCTCGACATCATAATCTAAAAAATATTAACGTAAATATTCCAAAAAATAAAATTGTTGTAATTAGTGGTTTATCAGGTTCAGGAAAATCAACTCTTGCATTTGACACAATTTATGCCGAAGGGCAAAGAAGATATGTTGAATCACTATCGTCTTATGCAAGACAATTTTTAGAAATGATGGATAAGCCAGATGTTGATTCTATTGATGGACTATCACCTGCAATTTCAATTCAGCAAAAAACTACAAGCAAAAATCCACGTTCAACTGTTGGAACAACTACAGAGATCTATGATTATCTACGGCTTTTATTTGCAAGGATTGGGATTCCTCATTGCACAAATTGTGGAAGAAAAATTTCAAGTCAATCAATTGAATCAATAACAGATTCAGTAATAAAAGAATTTAATAAAAAAATGATTCTTGTCTTAGCACCATTAGTACAAAGAAAAAAAGGAACATATGAAAAATTATTTGAGCAGATGAAAAAGGATGGATATTCTAGAGCTAGAGTTAATGGGGAAAACATATCATTAGAAGATGAATTTCCAAAACTTGATAGACAGAAATGGCATAATATTGAGATTATAGTTGATAGGATTACTGCAAATAAGGCAGAAAAAAGTAGAATTTTTGAGTCTGTTCAAACTGCATTAAAATCTGCACAGGGTTCAGTACTTATAGCATCAGATACGAATGAAAAAATCTTTTCTCAGAATAATGCATGTCCACATTGTGGAATTACAGTTGGTGAATTAGAACCACGTACATTTTCATTTAATTCACCTTTTGGAATGTGTAAACAATGTAATGGATTAGGAGTAAAAATGGAATTTGATCCAAATTTGGTTATTCCTGATAAATCAAAGTCAATTTTAGATGGTGCAATTGTTCCATGGAGTGGAAGATTTCAATCATTTAGACGTCAAGAATTACGTGCCGTTGGGAAAAAATTTGGTTTTAATTTGATGACACCAATTAATGCGATGAAATCAAAGCAGATTAACATTATTTTACATGGAAGCGATGATGTCATGAAGTTCTCATATGAATCAAAAAATAGTGATTCTTTTTGGGAATATACAGACGCATTTGAAGGAGTGTTAAACAACCTACAACGAAAATTTATGGAAACCGATTCTGAAGCAAAAAGAGAATGGCTAAAACAATTCATGCGAGATACTCCATGCATTACATGTCAAGGAAAAAAACTAAAACCAGAAGCACTTGCAGTTAAAATTAATTCAAAAAATATTATGGATGTATGTGATCTTTCAATTGATTCATCATATGATTTTTTTAATGGCTTAAAGCTAACAGAGACTGAACAATTTATTGCAAAAGACGTTCTCAAAGAGATTAGAGAAAGATTAGAATTCTTAAGAAATGTAGGACTAAACTATCTGTCATTAAATAGATCAAGTGCAACACTTTCTGGTGGAGAATCTCAAAGAATAAGACTTGCAACACAGATTGGTTCTAACTTGACAGGTGTATTGTATGTATTAGATGAACCAACAATAGGATTACATCAGAGGGATAATGCAAGATTGATTAAAACATTATCAAAATTAAGAGATTTAGGAAATACAGTAATTGTAGTTGAACATGATGAAGAAATTATTAGAAATTCAGACTGGATTGTTGATTTAGGGCCTGGTGCAGGCGTGCATGGAGGAAATGTTGTATTTGAAGGTACCCTCAAACAGATTCTTAATAATCATAAATCAATAACAGGAGATTATCTAAAGGATCATAATTTAATCAAGATTAAAGAAAAGAAAAGAGAACAAAAAGGAAAAATTATTGTTAAAGGTGCACAAGAAAATAATTTAAAAAATATAAATGTAGAATTTCCTCTAGGCTATCTAATTTCAGTTACAGGTGTTTCTGGTTCAGGAAAATCTACACTTGTCAATGACATTTTGCTTAAGTCACTTTCTTCTTACTTCTACAAAACAACTGGACTCCCAGGAAAACATAAAGATGTATCAGGAGTCGAAAATATTGATAAGATTATATCAATTGACCAATCTCCAATTGGTAGAACTCCAAGATCAAACCCAGCTACGTATATTGGCGCATTTACACCTATTCGAGAATTATATTCAAATACAGAATTATCAAAAGAACGAGGTTATACTCCAGGTCAGTTTTCATTTAATGTAGCTGTTGGTAGATGTTTTGCATGTGAAGGTGACGGAGTTAAAAAAATTGAGATGCAGTTCCTGTCCGATGTTTATGTAAGATGTGATGAATGCAATGGAAAAAGATACAATTCAGAAACTCTAGGTATAATGTACAAAGGAAAAAACATTGCAGATATTTTAGAAATGACTGTAGAAGAAGCATTGGAATTTTTTGAAAATATTCCAGCCATTAAAAGAAAATTACAAACTGTATTTGATGTTGGGCTCGGATACATCAAGCTTGGGCAATCATCGACTACGTTATCAGGTGGTGAAGCACAAAGAGTAAAACTTGCATCAGAATTATCAAAAAGAGGTACAGGAAAAACACTATACATTCTAGATGAACCAACAACTGGTTTACATTTTGCCGATGTTCAAAAACTACTGGATGTTTTAAACAGACTGGTCAATTTAGGAAATACCGTTATTGTAATTGAGCATAACATGGATGTAATAAAAAATTCAGATTGGATTGTGGATCTAGGTCCTGAAGGTGGAGATGAAGGTGGATACTTAGTTACCACAGGACCTCCATCACAAATAGCCAATTATTCAAAAAGTTACACAGGGAAATATCTAAAAAAACTGATGAAATCATGACATTTGACATATCAAATATTTCCATACCAAAAGAACCTGGAATTTATTTAATGAAAGATAGTAAAGGGGAAATAATTTACATCGGAAAAGCAAAAAATCTAAAAAATAGAGTAAAAACATATTTTTTAAAGAATCAAAATTACAAAACACAAAAACTTGTTTCAAAGATTGCTGGTATAGAATTTTTATTAACAGATAATGAAAGTGAAGCATTTTTGCTTGAATCAAATATGATTAAACGATATAGACCAATATACAACATAGAATTAAAAGATCAACAAAGATACACATATCTAAGAATTACAGATGAAAAGTTTCCAAGATTACTAGTTACAAGAAGAACACGGCAAGGTGATTTTCTTGGAAGAGGTAAAATTTTTGGTCCGTTCACAAGAGGCAGTTCTAAGCTGCTGACAATTGGCTCACTCCGAAAAACATTCAAAGTTAGAATTTGTAAAACACTACCAAAAAAAGCATGTCTTGAATATCATTTAGGAAATTGTGACGCACCATGTGAATTTACAACAGCACAAAAAGAATATGATGAAAACATTTCAAACTTGGAATCAATCTTAAAAAGTAAACAACAAATGAAAGAATTTAGTCTGAAATTAAAAAAACAGATGAAAGAGGCTTCAAAATCACAGCAATTTGAAAGAGCGATTGAAATAAGAGATACGCTTGAACGACTAGGAAGCATTAATTCAGGAAAAAAAATGGAAACTGTGAGAAAATCAGATGAAGAATTTTTTGGAATAAAATATGATAAACACGATGCAATAGTTATGACGTTTCGGCAAACACATGGAGTAATTAGAGACAGTGAAAAGTTTTCATTTGATCTTATTGGAGATAATAACTTCACAAATTTTCTATACCAATACTATACTACACATGAAATACCAAAAACCATAGTCACTAGTGAGGAGATTTCTGATAAATTATCTCTTCAAAAAGCACTGTCAGACAGAATTGGATTTTCAGTAAAAATCATTCACGGTAATAAGGGAAAAAGAAAAGAAATGATAGAGTTGATTCTTCGAAATATCGCTCTTATTCAAAATAGAAATGCCGAGCCAGGATTGATTGAACTTAGAGATATTCTCAAATTATCATCAGTTCCACGCATAATCGAATGTTTTGATATCTCAAATCATGGTGATGAATATGCAGTAGGCTCCATGGCAAGATTTGTTGATGCTAAACCAGACAAATCTGGCTACAGAAAGTTCAAGATTAAGACAATTAGTGGAAGGGATGATTATGCTATGATTAATGAAATTGTTGGAAGAAGATATTGGCGTTTAAGAAAAGAGAATGGTGAATTTCCAGATCTAATAGTAATTGATGGAGGAAAAGGACAGCTTAATGCAGCAATATCTGCATTAAAAGATGTTGGAGTGAAAATTCCATGTGTTTCATTAGCAAAAGAAAATGAGGAAATTTTTGTTCCAAGACAAGCTAAATCGATTATTATTGAAAAAAATAAGGATTCAATAAAAATTTTGCAACATGCCAGAGATGAAACACATCGATTTGGTATTGCATATAATAGAAAACTAAGAAAATTAAACTAAAAAAAGTTATCAAGTGATGATTCACGAAGTGGCTGTGCAGAAAATCCTAAACTATTTAGATCTTTTGAAAACTCATCGACAAATCCATGAATAGTAAAAATCTGCTCAGCTTCTGAGCGTTTAACAAGTTCTAACAGTTCATTGTAATCACAATGATCACTTAGTGGTATAGAATAATCAGCCCCCCTAGAAAATCCAAATTTTGTTGATTTTGCCCATCCACTAAATCCTATAGTTACTGCATCATATTTCAATCTCATATGTTTAATAAAATTATTTTTTGCACTCATCATAGGTGCTATCATTATCCAAGGTTTTTTTTCTAACAGTCCTTCTGATTCAGCCTCAGTATGACCCATTGCTTCCTTTAATGGAATCCCAAGTGAACGATGTAAATCATTCATCTTTTTAACAGAATCATGATAAAATATTGGTTCCCAATTATTGAATAGTTGGGATATTGTTTGTGCCTTCCCTAATTCGTAACCAAGTAAGATTACAGGTTTCCCTTTAGAATACAAATTTGAAATTATTTCATTCACTTGCTTAACAACATCATCCACTGAAGGTAGAATAAATTCAGGTAATCCAAATGTACATTCCATGATAAGAGTTTTACATTTTGGTATCTTGGCACCTTTTAGAAATCCACGATCACGTAAAGAAATATCACCAGTATAAAAAATATCATCAAAAAATAATCCCATTGAACCGAAAATATGACCACTGTCTACCAATGTGAAATTTTCAAGCGTCTCAGTGGAATTTTCAAGCGTATAACCCCTTAATTTTGCAATTTTGCTAGTTACACTAGAAGATAAAATCGTGCCTGTGCCACTACTGGGAAGATGATCAATATGTGCATGAGAAACAAAATTTACGCCATTATCTCGAATTTTTTTTGGATCTAAAAAAACAGATGAAGAGCCAGTTATACATTCAATTCCATTTTTTGTTAATCTAATATTACTCAATATACTGAGTATCATCGTTTTAATTATAAATTACAAGTTTGATCGAATGTTAACATAGCGTTTAATTTAACGCATAATTATAATCAAACATTGCAGAATTTAGGAATTTTAATTTCTGGTAGAGGTAGTAACATGGAGGCAATTCTAAAGGCAATAAAAAAACAGAAAATTCCAATAAAACCAGCTATAGTCATTTCTAACAAATTAAATGCAAAAGGATTAACTATTGCAAAAAAACTTGATGTTCCAATAGAGGTTATAGAAAGTAGTGAATACAAAGGAAAAAGAGTGCAGTATGATAAAAAAATAATATCAGTATTAAAAAAATATAAAGTTACACCAACAAATGGGCTTGTCTGTTTAGCAGGATTTATGAGAGTTATCAGTCCATATTTTATTAGACAATACAAAAATAGAATTTTAAATATTCATCCTGCACTACTACCTGCGTTTCCAGGATTAAATGCACAAAAACAAGCAATAGAATTTGGTGCTAAATTTTCTGGATGCACGGTTCATTTTGTAGATGAAGGAGTAGATACAGGACCTATTATTTTACAAGAGATAGTTCCAATTAAAAACACTGACACGGAAAAAATATTATCAAAGAAGATTCTTGCAAAAGAGCATAAAATTTATCCAAAAGCAGTTAGTCTTTTTGCTAGGAAAAAAATCTCTGTTAAAGGCAGACATGTAAAAATTTCAAGTTAGTTTTTAGATCCACCAAAAAAATACAACACAACAAGTTTCTTCTTATTTCCAAAAAAGAAATGTTCTACATCTTTTGGTACAAAAAATGCCTTTCCATTTTTCAGTGCATAGTTTTTTTTTCTTATTTTCAAAAAACCATCACCTTCTACCACATAATACATTTCATCTGAATTATGTGGAAGTTGAGTATCTTCTTCACCAGGATTTAATACTAAAACACCTGTTTCGAGATTTTTGTTACTAAAAAAAGTATGAAAATATGAATTAGTGTTTTTTATTTTTTTAATTGATTCAATAGTATCGTATTCGAATTTCATGTCATTCAGCAATTATTTGATAAAATTGTGGTTTAGGTGAACTCAGCATAAAATCACTAAGTTCTGAGTGAAGATTTGTATGTTCGGGGCTTTTGTGCATGATTCTGAATAATTCAACATTTTCAAACTCAACTACTATACGTTTAGACCCATCTTCTCCTTCAAGCAACCTTCTAGAAATAAAACCATCAAATTTTGAGAGAGTCCTATTTGAATTAGAAAACCACGTTTTAAACTCTAATATTTTTTCTTCTTTGAGACTAACATCTACGATTGCAACAAACATACAGTTAGTTTTTGTTTACTAAATAATTTCTTTTCTATGATTTTCAATGATTTATTACTCGCATGAGGAATTTACCAGCATTGACAGGAACAAAAATAGATGGTTTAGAAGTTGCAAAAAGTGTCAAAACTAAAGTGGCAGAAATTGTAAAAGATTTAAAATTAAAAGAAATAACACCATGTCTTGCAACTATTGTTGTAGGAGATAATCCAGCATCTGCAACATATGTTAGAAATAAGCATAAAGCATGTGAAGAAGTTGGAATACTAACAAAAGATCATACACTTTCAAATGATATAAGCCAAGAAGAACTAAATGACCTAATTGAAAAATTAAACCAAGATGAAGCAGTACATGGAATTCTTGTACAATTACCTCTACCAAATCATCTAAATGAATTTAATACAACAACTCAAATTTTACCTGAAAAAGATATTGATGGTCTTACACCAACAAATGTAGGTCTACTTGCAATTGGAAAAGCAATTCTCATAGCTTGTACACCATCTGGAATTATTGAAATGTGTAAGTATTATAATATTGAACTGGAAGGAAAAAATATTACAATAATTAATCGTAGTAATTTGGTAGGAAAACCGCTGTTTCATCTTTTGCTACAAAACAATGCAACTGTAACAACATGTCATTCAAAAACTAAAGATCTAAAACAGATTTGTCTCAATTCAGATATTATAATTACAGGTGTAGGAAATCGTGAAATTTTCAAATTAACGCCTGATATGATAAAACAAGACGCAGTTGTAATTGATGTTGCAACAACAAGATATGAAGGAAAATTAGTAGGTGATGCTGATTTTTCAGATATAATTGAAAAAGCATTATTTGCATCACCTGTTCCAGGTGGTGTGGGTCCAATGACAGTTGCAATGCTTTTGAAGAATACTGTTACTGCAGCTTCATTGAGTAAAGGAATTGACATCAAATACTGAAAAAGATGCTTTACGAAAGCATCTTTTAGAAAAAAGAGATTCTTTATCATTTGATCTAATCCAGATTCATAGTAAGAGAATTCTTTCAAAATTAAAAAAAATGCAAGTTTTCTCAGACGCAGAATCAATTGGATGCTATTACTCAATTGGAAGTGAAGTCCTTACTGATAATATAATTAAAAACCTCTTAGATGCAAAAAAGACAGTCACATTACCCAGGATTTCAGAGAATACAATGGATTTTAGGAAAATTGAACATGTGAAAAACCTTGAAAAAAATAACTTTGATATTCCAGAACCAAAGGAGAATTGTCCTATTCAGAAAAAGCATGATGTTATACTAGTTCCATCCATAGGTTTGGATGGAAAAGGTAACAGAATTGGATATGGTCATGGATTTTATGACAGATATCTTACAAAAAATGAATCAGTAAAAATTGCGCTAACATATTCCAAACAAATTGTAAAATCAATTCCAATATCAGATGATGATGTTAAGATGGATTGGATTGTAACAGAAACAGACGTAATTAAAATATCATAAATAGGAAAGTCCCTTTTTTCCTATATCATTTCTATGATATTTGTTGTTCCAATGAATTTTTTCTGCGGCAGTATATGCGTTAGTTATAGCATCTTTTAGTGTAGAACCTAATGCAGTAATACCTAAAACACGCCCACCGTTTGATAAAATTTTTCCATCTTGGTTTTTGGTACCTGCATGAAATACAAAAGAACCATCAGGCATGTCATCTAGTCCAGTGATCTCATCATCTTTGGTGTATGATTCAGGATAACCATTTGATGCAAGAACAACACAAACTGCAAAATCATCTTTCCAAGAAATTTTTGGCAAGTCGTTTAGTCCTCCTTCAGATGCCGCTTTAAGATACTGGTATAAATCAGAATTCAACCTCATTATTATTGGCTGACATTCAGGATCACCCATACGAACATTGTATTCTAAAACATATGGATTACCATCACGAATCATTATTCCTGCATAGAGAAATCCTCTAAATTCAATTCCTTCATCATTCATTGATGAAATAGTTTTGTTGATTATTTTTTCTTGTATAATAGATGCAAGATGTTCGTTAATTACAGGAGTTGGTGAGTATGCGCCCATCCCACCAGTGTTTGGACCTTTATCGTCATCGTAAATTCTTTTATGATCTTGACTTGTGGCCATAGGTATTGCAATTTTACCATCACATAATGCAATGTATGATGCCTCAATTCCATCAATTCTTTCTTCTATGATAATCTTTGAACCTGCATCTCCAAATGCTTTTTCTGTTAGAATCTTATCAATTGCATTATTTGCCTCATCACAATTACTGCAAACAATTACTCCTTTTCCAGCTGCCAATCCATCAGCCTTTATTACTACTGGTTTTTGATATGATTTTACAAATTCTTTTGCTTTTTTTGCATCATCAAATATTTCAAAATCAGCTGTTGGTATGTTATTTCTTTTCATAAACTGTTTAGCCCAAATTTTACTAGATTCTAATTGTGCAGCCTGTTTTGATGGACCAAATACAGGTAGATTTTTTTCAGTGAATTTGTCAACTAGACCATTTGCCAAAGGGGCTTCAGGACCAACTATGGTAAAACAATTTTTTTCTTGAGCAAAATTTGCCAATTCTTCTAAATCATCTACAGATATTGCAATATTTTGTGACGTACCGCCATTTCCAGGTGCAACATAAACTTGATCAACTAAATCAGACTGGGATAACTTCCAAGACAGTGAGTGTTCACGTCCTCCTGACCCAATAACTAAAACATTAACCACAAAATTATAATTTGATTCTGATATATATTTCCAAGAATTATTGATACTCATATTCATATAGAGATAATGTTCCAATCGGATAGATGGAACTAGTTGATAAATTCGATATCAAGCAAATTGAAAAAAACGTCAAGGAACACTTGAAAACACAAGATACACTTGACCTAATCTCAAAATCACCTGACAAAAATAACGAAATTATGTTCATCGAAGGTCCACCTACAATGAATGGAAAACCACATGCAGGTCATCTGCGTGGACGTGTATTCAAGGATTTATGGTATAGATACAACGTATTGTCTGGAAACAATGTAACATTCAACGCAGGATGGGATACACAAGGTTTGCCAGTAGAACTGCAAGCTGAAAAAGAACTTGGTATAGAAAAAGGAAGAAAAGAGGACAGAACTGAAGAAGAGATTAAGGAACTAGTATCAGCATGTAAAAAAATCATAGAAAAATATCATAATGATTGGATAAATGCAGACCAACAACTTGGTGTATCATTAAATCAAAAAAACGCATACTGGACATACAAAGATGAGTTTATTGAAAAAGAGTGGAAAATGCTAAAACAGGCACATCAAAATGGAATTCTAACTGAAGGACATAGAGTAGTTGCATACTGCCCTAGTTGCCTAACATCACTAAGTCATTCAGAAGTAAACCAAGGATACGATATTGTAAAAGATCCGTCGTTATATTACAAAGTAAAACTTGCAGACGAAGAGAAATTTTTGATTGTTTGGACTACAATGCCATTTACACTTGTAACAGATGCAATGGTAGGACTAAATCCAAAAGAGGAATATGTCGAAGTTACAGTAAATGATGAGACATGGATTGTAGGAAAAATCAGATTAGAAGAATTCATGACAGAAGTAAAAGTTGATGATTATAAAATACAAAAAACATTTTTGGGATCTGAAATGGAAGGAAGAAAATACATCCATCCATTATTAGATGAAATTCCAAAACTAGCAGAAATTGCAAAACAGGATAACTATCACATAACTGTTGCAGAAAATTTTGTAGATGTAAACACTGGTACTGGTCTTGTTCATCTATCCCCAGCAAACGGTGAGGAAGACCACAATATTGCAACAAAAAGAGGAGTTACAATTTTTTCACCTATCAATGATCAGGTAATATTTACAGAAGACGCTGGAAAATATTCAGGACTGTTTGTAAGAGATGCTGATGAAAAACTGGTAGATGCAATAAAAGAAAAAAATGCACTAGTAAAAATTGGTAAGATTAAACACAAATATCCACTATGCTGGCGCTGCAACCACGGTTTGATTTGGCTTGCACGAAGAGAATTTTTCTATATGCTTGATAGATTAGGAGACAAGGCAATCAAAGCAGCCGAAGATGTAGAATACTTTTTTGAGCAACCAAAAAATAGATTTTTAGAAATTATCAAAGAAAAACATCCATGGTGTATATCACGAGAAAGATTCTGGGGATGTCCAATACCTATCTGGAATTGCAAGGAATGTGGTAACATAGAAAGACTGTTTTCAAGAAAAGAAATCGTAGAGGCTGCATCTGAATTACCAGACGGAGAAAACTTTGAACTTCACAGACCTTGGATTGACAACATTGTAATCAAGTGTAAAAAATGTGATGCAAAAATGCAAAGAGAAGAATTTGTACTAGATACATGGCATAACAGCGGCTCTGCACCATTTTCATCATTAGATGAGGCACAATACAAGGAAAAAATCCCTGCTCCATTTTTCACAGAGGGAATTGATCAGACCAGAGGATGGGCATACACACTGCTAATTGAAAATGTCATTTACAACAATGCAGCAGTTTCCCCATACAAGTCATTTTTGTTTCAGGGACACGTACTAGATGAAGATGGAAACAAGATGAGCAAAAGTAAAGGAAATGTCTTAGAGGCATCAGAACTATTAGAAAATTATCCAGCAGATTTAGTGAGATTTTATTTTATGTGGAAGGCAAGTCCAATTGAGCCGTTAAACTTTAGCACCAAAGAGCTCATGTCAAGACCGTATCAGGTCATCAGCACTCTATATCATCTGCATACATTTTACAAACAAAATAGCGAGTACGACAAATTTGACATAAATGAATCAACTGTAGAATGGGCAAAGAAAAACAATTTGTTAACACCACCTGATATCTGGCTTTTATCAAAACTTCAAAGAATGGTACAGAAGACAACAGAGACAAATGATGGATGCAAGTTCCATGAATCAGCAAAAGCAATAGAGGACTTTTTGATAAACTCACTTAGCCAGATTTACATTCCAATTACAAAATCAGAATTATGGGACGAAGATGATTCAAAAAAAGACAGACGCTTTACGATATATGCAATTCTTGCAAAGACACTCAAGACAATTGACATACTAATTCATCCATTTTCTCCATTTACAACACAGTATCTTTACAGTGCAATATTTGGTGCAAAAGAAAACATTCTACTTGAAAGCTGGCCAAAACAAGATACATCATTAATTGATGAAAAAATTGAAGAGTCATTTGACTTACTAAAAGAGGTAGTTTCAGTTGCAGCCGCTGCTAGAATGAAAGGAAAACTAAAAAGAAGATGGCCATTAAATGAGGCAATAATTTGTCTTGGAAAAGATCAGAAAAATGTCTTAGAGTCACTTTCTGAACTAGTAAAGTCACAGATGAACATTCAAAATTACAAAATTTTTGAAATTGAAAGTACGGAAGGAATAGAGCAATACCTAGAGTTAAAACAAAATGGACTGCCAGTGATTCCAAAAATTGAATTGGAGCGAAGTGCAATTGGACCAAAAGCAAAACAAGACATGGGCAAACTTTTAAAAATGTTCTCAGAGACTGATCCTGAGACAATTATCAATGAACTGAATAGTAATGGTTCGTTTACATTTCAAATCGAGCAAAATTCTATAGTTTTAGACAAGGAGGATTTCATAGTTGATTTTGATGTTGATGAAAAACACAAATTTGCAAAAAGACCAAATCTGGTAGTCATGATTTCACTTGAACGAGACAATGAAATGATGGCTAAAGGCTTGATTAAAGACCTCGCAAGGAGACTTCAGACATTAAGAAAAGAAAGAGGTTTCAATCCAACTGATATCTTATCAAAAGCATCCATTTTAGACCTTGACTCTGAATCACTTGATTTGATAAAGGAAAAAACTGATGAGATTGCATTTTTAGTTAGAGTCAAACAAGTTGATTTTGAAGAATCATGCAAAGAATACAAAGATGACGACATTGATGGCATGAAAATTCGTATTTCTGTGGAATAATTGACAAAACCTTGACTATTAATCAAACTAGAGGATACCAAATTAAGTTAAATAGAAAATTCGCCATATGAATACATGGTTAAGCAAATTAGCCTAGATACATGGTCTGTACATCGTTTACACGATCTTTTAGAAAAAGCTACAAAAATCATCATGCAGACAAATGTACCGATAGTTTTGTACAGAGAAATGCTTGAAGAAAGTGATGATGTATATGAAGAAATAGTATGTACACTAAACCAGGATCATATTGTAGAACAAGTCATCATTTCGGGTGGTATGGTAGTTCCAGACATAAAACAACAAATTGTTTTTACAATAGATGATTTCCCAGATAAATTACTGAATAAAAGTAAAGATCTTTTTGCACAAGTTGTGGAACAATTAGAAGAACAGTTCAGTTAGTATCTAACAGATTATAAAGTGTTGATTTAAAACTTGATAACATGCGACTTTTAGAATATCAAGCCAAAGAACTTTTTAAAGAATTTGGGATTAAAACTCCTCCAAGTTTTGCATCAACAGATATCGAAAAAGGAAGAAAAGATGCAAAAGAATTAGGATATCCATTTGTTATCAAAGTTCAGGTTCCAGTTGGTGGTAGAGGAAAAGCAGGTGGAATTCAAAAATGTAATAGTGATGATGAATTTGAGATAAAATATCCTCAGTTACTAAATATGTCAATTAAAGGAGAAAAAACACGTGCAATTCTGCTGGAAAAAATGGCAGATATTGAAAAAGAACTGTATCTATCACTTTTTCTTAACAGGAGTAAGAGATGCTATACAGTCATTGCGTCATCTGAAGGTGGAGTAGAAATAGAATCAGTAAGAAGTCAGACAATTCGTGAAGTAGGGCTAGGAGAAGTTGATGATGCCACAGCAAAAGAGGTTGCAAATGAAATCGGACTTCAAGATTCTCAGGAAGAGCAATTTATAGTCATGCTGAAAAAATTATCAAATCTAACAATAGAGAAAGAAGCAGAACTTGCAGAAATTAATCCACTCGCAATATTAAAAGATGGAACACTGATGGCACTTGATGGTAAAATTATGACAGATGATAATTCTAATTTTAGACATGAAGAATTACAAAAATATCAAGAAAAATCAGAGCTTGAGGAACAAGCAGAAAAGAGTGGGTTCTCACTTGTTGAGCTTGATGGAAATATTGCAGTAATTGGAAATGGTGCAGGATTAGTAATGTCAACATTTGATATGCTAAGTGATAACGGTGGTAAGCCTGCTGCATTTCTAGATGTTGGCGGTGGTGCCACAACTGAATCAGTTTATGAAGCACTTAGATTAATTAGCAAAATGAAAAGAGTAAAAGGAATTTTAGTTAATCTTTATGGAGGAATTGTAAAAACAACAACTGTTGCATCTGCTTTTATTCAGGCATATGATAATAACTTGATAGACATTCCTGTGTTTGCAAGACTAATGGGTACAGAGTCAGATAAAGCAAAAGACATGCTTAAAGAAACTAAAACAAAACTGTTTGATTCAATTGAAGAAGCAATTAATGGTGTTGTTATGGAGTCTAACAAATGACTGACATATACGAAATTCTTAGAGGGCAAAAAGATGAAGACGGAAATTATCAAAAACAATCAGTAATAGTGCAAGGTATTACAGGAAAGTATGGCTCTGCTCATACAAAATTAATGCTAGAATATGGTACAAATATTGTTGCAGGAGTTACACCTGGAAAAGCAGGACAAAAATTTGAAGACAAAGTACCAATTTATGATTCGGTAAAAGATGCAGTTGATGCAACAGGTGCAAAAATCTCTATAATGTTTGTTCCAGCAAAGTTTTTCCTAAAAGCTGCAAAAGATGCATTAGAATCAGGCATTAAACTACTAGTAGCAATTCCAGAACATGTTCCAATTAGAGATGCAATGGAAGTAATTGAATTGACAAAACAAAAAAATGCAATAATGATTGGACCAAATACGCCTGGAGTTATCGTGCCAGGTCTAATCAAGGTTGGAATTATGCCTGCAACGCCTTTTTCACCAGGTAATTTTGCAGTATTATCAAAAAGTGGAACATTACTATATGAAATTTCAAACAATCTTACTACTTCAGGATTTGGTCAAAATATTACTATTGGAATAGGTGGCGACCCTGTAAATGGAACAAGAATGATTGATGCATTTGATATGATAAAAGATGATCCAGATCTTGAAGGAATGGTAATTGTGGGAGAAATTGGTGGAGATGCAGAAGAAATTCTAGCTCAGCATATAATAGATACTGGTTTTGACAAACCGATTGTAGGATATATTGCAGGAAGGCGTGCACCAAAAGAAAAACGAATGGGTCATGCAGGTGCAATTGTAATGGGAACATATGGCTCTGCAGAGTCAAAAATTGCAATGTTTGCAAAAGCAAACATACCTGTTGCAAAAAGACCTGATGAAATAGCTGTTCTACTTGCAGGAAAAATGAGTAGTCAATAAGCATTAATAGTGTAATAAAAAAGAAAATTCATGCCAGTTTCAGACCCATTAAAAAAACAAATTGCTCAAAAAGCTAGATTACATATGAAAATCTGCATCTCATGTGGAGCTAGACTTGATATTAATGCAACACGATGTAGAAAATGTAGAAGCACTACATTAAGATTAAAAAATAGACAACTTGGAATTAAAAAGTAATTAAGAAAGTTCTATTTCTTTTTTCCAAATATTCTAAATCCAGATAACTTTGATGAAAATGATTCTTTATTTTTGATGGAATTAGTACCGACACCGTCTAGATAATCATATGTAATATCTTCACCGCCAAATCCAATCAATTTTTTTGTTTTTAATTCGTCTAAGAAAAATTCTTTTCCATTCTCTAGTTTTAATATTGCATCATCACTAATGTCAAAACCTGAACCACTTGAAAAAAATCTGATTACACCACCAATTTTTAATTCTATAAAAACATCATAACTTACTTTATGCCCAAATATTTGAATTTTTTTTCCTTTTAGTTTTACATTATCAACAAGATCTAGAACTAAAATTTCATCTGCATCAAGTGAAACGGTTTCTCTAATTGTGCCTGCAACTATTTTGCCATTTGGAGCGTTTAGACGTGAATAGTGTTCTTGTATCAAAGACATACCAACTCTCCCATCTGGATCAGGAACTTGCTCACGTATTCCATTTACATTACCACATATTATATCGCCATTGTCAACAGTAATTTTTACTCCATTTTCAATGTTAAATCCATTATCTATTGGATTCATCATTTTGAATGTTCCATGTGTAAGATTAATTTCTGTTTTAGAACTTTCATATTCTGAAAAATATGGATTAGTTACACTGCCCCACATAAACACATGATCATTATATGATAATTTTCCAGCCCAAAACTTTCCTTTTATTGATAATACTTTAGATGCCTTTCTTTCTAACTCAATTTCACCTAGTTCTTTTGATCCAAAAAGCCTATTTCCTGTTGCATCAACGCGAGATAGTGCAGCAAGCCATTCCTGGGCTATGGCTATTTCTTTTGCTATGTCATTTGAAAGTAATGTGTTTTGCCTTTTTCGTTCCTCTTCATCCGTACCCCAAACAAATTTTGATTTTTTTGCGCGTTCGTCTGGAGAATCTGGATATTTTTTACCTGTTTTAAGATCTTCAAAAGCTTGTTTAATTTTTATAAATGAAACATCTTTGCCACCACGATCAGAGTGATGTTTTAAAGCAAGAACTCTAAATGCTGCACGAATTTCCTGCCTTGTCGCACCATCATTCAAACCTAAAATTTGATAATTACTTTCTGCCATTTCAAATCTATATCATAATATTTTTGTTAGAATATCTATAAGTTATGGAAAAGAGTGTGTAATGCATTTAGTAAAGATGGCTTTGAAGTTCAATTTGTTCTTCAGCTGTGATTAATCCCTTTCTTACCATTATATCCAATAAATCCTTGAACAATTGTTTTTGTTCTTCAGACATTCCTCCACTAGCACCTTTGTCTCCAGGAGGACCAGGTGGACCTCTTGGACCTTTATCACCAACAGCACCTTGTGGACCTCTTGGACCAGATTCACCTGCAGGTCCTGGTGAACCTTGTGGACCTTGTTCTCCTTGTGGACCTTGAATTCCTTGTGGACCTCTTGGACCTTTATCACCAGTTAATCCTTGTGGACCTTGATCTCCCTGTGGACCTTGTGGTCCTCTATCACCTGAAGGACCTTGTTGACCTGTTATGCCTTTGTCACCAGGAGGACCGTGTGGACCTCTCGTACCTTTTTCACCTAGTGGACCTGTTAATCCAATTTTTCCTTTTTCACCTTGTGGACCTTGTGGACCTGGAGAACCTTTGTCACCAACTGGACCAGTAATTCCTTTCTCACCTTTGTCACCAGAAATACCTGGTACACCTTTGTCACCTTGCACTCCTGGAGGACCGGTTGAACCTTTGTCTCCTTTATCACCACGTAATCCTGTTAAGCCTTTATCTCCTGTAGGACCTTGTCTACCAGTTTCACCTTTAATTCCTACTGAACCTTTGTCACCAGCAGGACCTTTGTCTCCTTTATCACCTGTTAATCCTTTTTGACCGATATCACCTTTGTCACCAGGAGGACCTGACGAACCTTTGTCTCCTTTGTCTCCTTTATCACCAGTTACACCTTTATCACCTGAAGGACCTTTACCTCCAGTAGAACCTTTGTCTCCTTTATCACCTTGAACACCTTCTGGACCTTTATCTCCTGAAGGACCTTGTTGACCTGTTATGCCTCTAGTTGTTGTTTTTGTAGTTTTGCTAAATTTTCTAGAATCATTTTTTTCTGTTGTTGATTTAGCAGATTCAGGAATATCAAATTCAAATGAACCTCCTAGAGATGAAAATTGATCAGTTACAACAATCCAAATTTTTGAAAACGATGAAATAGAATCAGGTAAAGGATTTTCGTGTGAGCCTATGGTTTCTTGAAATCTACCATTTTTCACTTTTAGATGGAAATTTTGTTTCCAGATTGATGAAAATGACTTAGTTTTGATCTCTGTATCACTAGGTTTTGATTCACTAATGGCTAATTCCACTTCAAATATGCCATCTTGGCTAAATGGGGCATTGCCAGAAATTAAAAAATGATGATCACTAGCCATTATCGATGTTTAAACGTCTCCTAGTTAATACATTTTTCATTTTTCTAATATATGCCTATAAATGACCATAGGATACTATTTATCTAGAAAATAGGTTGTCTGGTTATTATGAAGAAAAAAGAAGATACATCGATAAAGAAGAAAGAAGAAACATCACTAACTAACGCAGATTATCAACGTAACCGACTTTTCAAAAAGGGTATAAATTTCATGGCAGATGAGAAACTAGAAGAAGCCTCTAGAAGTTTTGAGATGATATTACGAACAGACCCAAATGATATTGAGGCCATGCTTAAACTTGGATACTCGAGATTCCATTTAGATGATTATTCTGATGCAATGAGGGTTTATGATAAAATCTTAGACATAGACATTACTAATTCAGAAGCATGGAACTTGAAATCATTAGTATACTATGAAAAGAAAAATTTTGCCAAGGCATTAGATAATGTAGAAAAAGCACTTGATTCATCTCCTACATATGATATGGCGTGGTACAACAAAGCCTGTTATCTCTCACTAATGAATCAAATTCCTGATGCACTTGAATCATTAAAACGCTCAATTGAAATTGATGTAAAGAATGCAAGAAAAGCTGTTAAAGATAAAGATTTCATGAATGTCAGAACAGAAGAAGGATTTAAAGGAATTATTGAAGTTGTTGTTATAGAATCATTAAGACAAGGTTATCATACAATTGGTGCAATAGTTTGGACTACATTCCTAAGTAAAGAGGATACACAAAGATGTCTGGATGAATTAATTGTGAAAGGTATTGTGATTAAAAGTTACAAAAGACAAGGATTCAATCAAATGATCCCTATCTATGATTTAGAACCAGAGATGGGAAAGAAGTTAGGTGCAAAGAAACGTACTTTGTTAGGTGTTAAAACAAAAACAAAGCTTACTGCCCCAGTAAAAAATCTGAAAGAAATTGGATTAGCAATACAATTAACTAAATCATCTATTGAAGAAGAAGATCTAGAAAAAACATTAGAAAATTTACAGACATTCATAGATCCTGCAATGTGTGGTGAACAGATGATTGAGGAATTTCTAGAAGAACATAGAGATATCAGACTTTACAAAGTAAGATTAGAAGAAAGAGGTAAAGATTTCCTAAAGGAGAATAAACGAAAAATGTTTGAATTTTTTGATAATATTGAAATTAGAGTTACTCAAAAATTAAAAACAAATATTTCACAGAATTAATTTTATATTAGAACTTATGTCCAGGATTCTTTATCTTTTTTAAATATTGGAACACCGTCAATATATGATGTATTTTTTTCTTCAATAACAGTATGCCATTTTCCATTGTGAGGTAATAATTTGTTTAATTCGTTGACTTTTTGACTTGTTGGTTTCTTATTTAATAATGCCCCCCACTTCATATTTGGGATTTTTGGCATTATTTCGTTAATATCCTTCATACTTTCCCACTACCTCATTAACAAATTCCATATAAGTTGTCAGTCAGCTGAAAGATCCCAATAACTTGCATTCTCTTGTTTTTGTGTAGGTTTTTCGAGGCTTTTCCATTCTTTAAATGAATGTACGTAAAGTTTGACATTTGGTAAGCCAATAGATTTTAACGCATAATATGCTAAACCCGATAATGTTCCAACACTTCCACAGTATGTAATTATTTCAGAATCTTCAGAAATACCTCTATTTTTTAATAAATTTCTCATACTTTCTTTATTTCGAATTATTCTTCCATCTGTTGCAAGTGTTCTGTATGGTATGTTAATTGCTCCAGGTATGTGTTGCTCAAGAAAATTCAATCTTTCTCTATTATCTATTACGACAACATTTTTTTTCTCTTTTGCTTTTTCAAGATATTCTACTGTGGCCATTGTTTCTGATTGTAAATTTATTGAATGCTTAGCATGCTCAATTTCAGGTTCTTCAGTAGTAATTTCTAATCCTAATTCTTTCCATTGTGAAAATGTTACATCTAATAATTTAATATTCTCATGACCGATATACTGTAAAGCCCAAACAACTCTAGAAGATAAAGCACCAAACGTGTCATCATAAACTACAACAGGTGTTTCATTTCCTATACCTAATTCTTCTGCAATTTTTACGATATTTTCAGGACTGGCATCAGCAAGAAGTTTAGCTAATGGTAGATTAACTGAATTAGTAATATGTCCTTGCTGATAATCTTCTTTGCGTCTAACATCTATAATTCTAACACTATTTTTTTTTATTTGTTCCCTAAGTGAATCTACATTGATTAAAGGACCTTCTTTCTTTATCATGCTGCACATTCACCTTTACCAGTAATTGTGTGATAACTTGTGTCACTTCCATAATCTGCATAGAAATCTTCATCTTCTTCTTTTGTTGGAGGAATTAATAATGGTGCAATAATTTTTTTGATGTCATCAACTGATTTTATTTCTGATGATTCGTTTCCATGAACTATTCTATCAATCCATTTTGAAAGAGAATCATCTTGCTGTTTATTGGTTTTAAATAATTCTATTATTTTTAATATTATTGGAATTACTCTTTTTACTGGTACTCGTGCAACATGATGACCTAACATGGACTGTCCATCAAATCTTCCACCAAGTGATAATGTATAATTTGGATACATGTCAGTGCCAAATCGTGCACCCCCACCATAGAGACCTATAGTTGCTACCTCGTGTTGACCACATGAATTTGGACATCCGCTTATTTTTATGGATGAATCACGAAGATCCTCATCATCATCAAGATTCAGTTCCAAAAATTTTCGTTGAATTTCTTTTGCAAGTCTATGAGAATTAGTTAGTGCAAGATTGCATGAAGTAGTTCCAGAACAACCAACTGCAGATGCCATAGTTAATGAACCTGTTTTAGCTAACCCTGATTCAATTAATTTAGAATACAAATTAATTAAATCATCATCATGAATATAACGCAAGACAATATTTTGTGAAAATCCATTTCTTGCAAATCCTTCGGCAGAAAAATCCCTAATTAATTGAGCAATTGAACGTAATTGATTTGCAGTTATATCACCTGATTCCAATCCTATGAAAACTGAGTTATAATTTTCTTGTTTTTGTTTAACTATGTTAGTTTTTTTCCATCTTTCAAATCCATCAGGATATGCAGTAGATTCATTTGTGATAGATAGTGGTCTTGTGATTTTTTGTGGCGATTCATCAATTCTTAGTTTAACAATTACTGATTGAGTGGCTTTAACGATTGCACGCTCTTTTAAAACAAGATTTTGGAATTTTTCCCATCCCATATCATTTACAAGATATCTCATTCTATTTCGAGCCAAATTTTTTCGATCACCTAATCTATCAAAAATTCGTAATACCGCAATTGAAGTATAAAGAAAATCTTCTACAGGAGTAAATTCTTCCAATTGATGTCCTACATATGATTTGTTACCCAGACCACCACCAAGAAATATCTTAAAGCCTTTCTGTACTTCGCCATTAATTTCTCTAATTTGTGGTAATAATCCAACATCAACAATTCTAATCATTCCATGTTTCTCACAACATGTAAAATTAAATTTAAATTTCCGTGGCAATGCTTGATTAAGTGGATTTCTTAAAAGAAATTTTGCTATAGATAATGCATATGGAGTAGTATCAAATATCTCATCTTTACATACACCAGATAATGGACTACACATTACATTTCTAACAGTATTACCACATGCTTCTCTTGATGTTAATCCTACATCTGCAAGACCATGCATTATTTCAGATACATCTTCTAGTATAACCCAGTGAAGCTGAATATTTTCACGAGTTGAAAAATGAGCACTTCCAATAGAGTACATCTCACTTAGTTCTGAAATTTTTTCTAATTGGTATGGATAAATTTGCCCAGCTGGTACCTTGATTCTAACCATAGCATAATCGTCAGTCATTCTAGTGCCATATGCACCATGTTGAAGTCTGAATCTTCGGAAAATATCAGGTTCAATTTTTCCTTGTCTGAATAATTTTACAGTATTTGCAAAATTATCTGCTTCCTCTCTTCTTGACCAATCAATATTTGGCTTGTTAGAACCAGATTTTGATGGTCTTAACTGTTGTGCCATCTTAATTTTTCTCCAATAACTCTGGATATAAATTTTTGATAAAAGGAAACTTTGCCGATAATAATAGACAAATTGTATAAATTTGCCACTAATTCTAAAGTGTGATAATATTAGTGGAACCTAATAATGATTGGAAAACTATTAATGAGTTCAAAATATTTTTTGTTTGTGCAAGAATCAGTAAATGAACAAAGACCAGACAAAATTTTTGCGGATGCAAAAGAAGTAGAAATTACAAGAGCTATTGCTAAAGAATTTTACGATGTGCTTCAAGATAGAGCTGAATGTGATGTAATAGTTATAGGCGCAGGTCCAGCTGGTTTAACAGCATCTCGTGAATTATCACTTATGGGTTACAAAGTTTTAGTTATTGAACAAAATAATTATCTTGGTGGTGGTTATTGGCTTGGTGGCTATATGATGAATCCAGTTACAGTTAGAGCACCCGCCCAAAAAATTTGGGATGAATTAGGAATACCATATAAAAAAGTGGGTGAAGGATTGTATCTAACACCAGGACCACATGCAGTTTCAAAACTTATTGCAGCCGCATGTGATGCAGGTGTTAAGTTTTTGAATCTAACAAAATTTGATGATTTAGTACTACGACATGGAAGAATCGCAGGAATTGTTGTAAACTGGATGCCAGTCTCAGCACTTCCACGTAACATAACATGTGTTGATCCAGTTGCACTAGAAGCAAAGATGATAATTGATGCATCAGGTCACGATTCAGTTGCAGTAAAAAGATTGGTAGATAGAAATCTAGTTGAATGGAAAGGCATGAATCCTATGTGGGTAGAAAGTGGAGAAGAACACGTTGTTGAAAAAACAGGTGAAGTATACCCAGGTTTGGTTGCTGCAGGTATGTCAGTTACAGAAACACATGGATTAGCAAGAATGGGTCCAACTTTTGGTTCTATGCTGTATTCAGGTAAAAAAGCAGCTGAAATAACTGATCAAAAAATTAAAGAGTTAGATAATACGATTAATAAAAAATCGGATTGAAAATTAAAAAAATAATTCTTTATAATGAACCATCTGTTCCTGAAATTGAAATTTCTAAATTAATAAATTTTCTAAAGGATGATTTTCCTATTGAAATAACTGTAAAAAGTAATTTTTTTAAAGGATTAAAGGAAAATGAAATAAAATTACTTGCCAAAACAAGAATTTTTGATATTTATAATAATTATCAGCCGTATGAGGTGGATCAAAAACAGATCACTCTTGAAAAAACATTATGTGAAAACTCATCTTATATGGAAAAAACTACAAGAATTGAAGATGCAGAAAATATCAATCAAGTTGTTATGTATGATGGATTTGAAATGCAGAAAGTCATACGTGAGCAAATTAATGAGGTTGAAAATGATACACTTCATATTATTTTTACAAATAGATTAACATGCACGTTTGATGACTCAGATTTGAGATACCACGGTCGTGCAGTAATATGTGCAAATCCTGCTATTTTATCAACTACAGGAATAATTGAAGCACCAGCAAAATCTAAAGAATTCTATATTCAAGCAATGGCAAATAAATCACAGGGATTAGATATCACCAATGTAAAAGAGGAGCATAAAGGTGAGTTTTTAGAATATCATGACGAGCGTTTATCTAAAGTCATTGAGGGTTATATTTTACAAATTATTTTCTATAACATTACTGGTGAGCCTTTCTGTAATTACTTAGATTGCCGACTAAATAATGCACATTGGCAACGGGATCTGCTTTATTCTCAAATTGAAGTTTCCAAACTTTGTGAAAAACACTCCAAGATCTTAGAAAAACAGAAATGATTTAAATTCATAAGTCTGTTTGAAAAAAATATGATGTCAGATTCAGATAGTTCGTCTGTTTTAGTTGAAAGAGATTCAAATGATGCACCAACAAATGATGCACCAAAAGCTCCAGAAAAAATAAAAACAAGTTTTGATGTTATTATAATTGGTGCAGGACCTGCTGGATATACTGCAGGTATTTATTGCTCAAGAGCCAGACATGACACTTTGATAATTTCTGGACTTTTGCCAGGAGGTCAATTAATGAATACAACCGATGTAGAAAACTATCCTGGATTTTCAGACGGTATTATGGGACCTGATCTAATGCAAGTAATGAGAAAGCAAACGGAAAGAATGGGTACGACAATAATCGATGATGTTGTAGTAGATGTAGATTTTCGACACAAACCGTTTAAAGTTTTAACTGCTTCAGAGGAATTTGAATCAAAAACAATTATAGTTTGCACAGGTGCAACACCAAGAAAAATTGGTATAGCAGGTGAACAAACCTTTGCTGGAAAAGGAGTTTCATACTGTGCAACATGTGATGGTGCATTCTTTAGAGAACAGCATATTGCAGTTGTAGGAGGTGGTGATTCATGCATGGAAGAAGCTACGTTTCTTACAAAATTTGCATCAAAGGTACACATAATTCATAGACGTGATAAATTTAGAGCAAGCAAAATAATGCAAGAACGTGCATTAAACAATGAAAAAATACAAGTTCATTGGAACAGCACTGTTAAAGACATTAAAGGCGACGAGAAAGTACAGCAAATTATCTTAACAGATACAAAAACAAATGAAGAAACATCTTTAGATATGGGTGGAGTGTTTGTGGCTATTGGTCATGAACCAAATACAGAATTATTCAAAGATCAATTAGAATTAGATGAGAATGGATACATTATTCTAAAAAATAACACACAAACAAGCATAGAAGGAATATTCAGTGCTGGTGATGTGCATGACCATAGATATAGACAAGCAGTAACCGCTGCAGGTTATGGATGTATGGCAGCAATTGATGTCGATAAATATTTAGCTACAGAAAATTAGAATTACTTTATCTTTTTTATAATAAATTTTAGATCAGTGCCATCTTTTTTTAATTCTAAAAGTTCGTGTCCACGTTTATGACATAATTCAGTAATGTCATCTTCAGCAGCAGGATCATCTGCAAGAACAGTGAGTATTTCACCAACTTGCATCTTTGATAATTCAACTGTTGTTTGCAATGCAGGTGATGGACAATACAATCCTCTTACATCTATTGTTTTATTAGATTCTGAAATTTCAACCATCTGATAAAATTTTAAGTTGTCTATATAAAAAACTAGTTTTTTTAAATATGCCTAAAATCTAAAATATCATTCTAGTTATTGTTGGTATATCTCGGGTTCTAAATGAATAAGGATCCATACCTTCAAAATTGATTTTTCGCGATATACGTCTCACTCCAACTAATGACATTCTATAGATTATCTCCCAAAAATAACTTTTTCGTGTAATCAAATAGAATTTGTATAATGAATTAAACAAAAGTCTTGATTTCGGATAGAATTCGTTGATATATTTATCGATATAAAATTTTGAATTTTCAATTTTAAACTGAATGTGTTCTAAGACTTCCTTTGGCTTAACATAGCCAATTTTTTCAATTGAGATTTTTTTATGTTTTAATGCAAAAATAATGTCATCAATATTATTTTCGGAATCTATTAGATTTGTACATCTTGCAATAGTACTAGTAACATGTGAATCACTTCCTGCTACCACGTGTAAATTATTTTCTTTTGCAAAGATTTCTGCCTTTTTATTAGAATAAACATCAATATTTGCACTGTTAAAAACTTCAAAAAGATCACATTTTTTTGAATCCTCTCTCAATGCGTCAATTAAGCTAAATGGATGTGGTGCAATAGTAACTGCGTCTTGATCCCGTGCATTATCTAGGATTTCATCCAAACTTTGACCAGATTTAATTTCCTTATGAAGACCATATACCAAAACATGGGCTTCTTTATCAGTAGTTACTTCTTCTGCAGGATATACACCAATTTTTGAAAATTTACTATGGTTATTTTTATAATCAATTATCTGTTCATAACCGTCAAGTGTATTATGATTTGTAACAAATAAGAGATCCAAGTTAGAAAGAAATGATTTTTCTAATTGAGAGGAAATTGTAACATTTGAATCAAATGGAGATTCGATTTCTCCAACATGACCATTTGAATACATATTATGACAATGTGTTTCAGATCTGAGTAGTTTCAATCGTATTTTATTATTTTACTGACTTTATTAATTATCTACTTGAATAAATCATCTAAATCAGAACGTAATAAACTAGAAATTTTATCATCCTTAGAGTAAAATTTGTAGTTTTTAATTACAGCCATAGGAGATTTTTTTGTTTTTTCCATTACTAATTCTGCAGCAGAACACAATTCATCTACAATTGCAGTAGCAGTAACGCGAAGTAGTTTTCCAAACGTATCAGGTTTTCCTTCATAATTTAAAATTGATTCAATTCCTGAAATTCCAATTGCATTATCAGTTTGACCTAATCTAAACGGTCTACCAAATGTATCAGATATTATCACTGCAATATTTTTCCCAGTTTTTTTTCTTATTTCCTCACGTAATATTTTTGCAGATTTGTCAGAATCTATAGGTAATAACGTTACATAGTTCTCATCTACATTACTTTCATCAACTCCAGCATTAGCACAAATAAAACCATGTTTGGTTTGTACTATGATAACTCCATGTTCCATTCTAACAATTCTTTTTGATTCAGATAAAATTACTTCAACCAATTTTGGATCCTTTTCATATGCAGATGCAATGCCAACAGATAATTCTGATGGAATTACACTATCCAAATTAATAGTACGACCTTCTTGTTTTGAAATAATTTTTTGTGTTACAACTAAAATATCATAATCTTCAATTCCACACTTATTTGATGAAATTAAAACATCGGCCAAATTAGTTGATGGATTAACATCCTGATCAAAATGTACTGGAAATATGTGCAGGCTCAATTGTAAATAACTGGTAATTAACTATACTTGAAGCTTTACCAAACTATACTGTTTGTAGAGCAAGTTGAAGTTTGTAATGATCATTAATTATTGGGATAATTTTTGAGAGATCTTTTTCTTCTAGAGTTGTAGTTGCAAGATCTTTAACTATATCCTGTGCTCTAAAAGCAATTCCTAAACCAGATATATCAAATAATTTTATATCATTTGCACCATCAACGATTACAACTATTTCATCTTGTTTCTCCTTCCATTCGTCGATTTTTATTCTTGCAGATTTTGCTTTATCAGAATCAACATTAATCTTTACACCATCCAATAAACCATCCTTAAAGATTAGTTCATTTGAGAAAACAAAATCTAAATCTAATTCTTTCTTGAGTCTTTCAGTCATAATTGTAAATCCACCAGACACTGCCATTATTTTCCATCCTGCATTTTTTAATGATTTACAAGCTTCTTTTGCACCATTCATTATAGGTAATTGATCTGCAATTTGCTGACATACATCAAAACTTAATCCTTTAAGTAAATCAACTCTGCTTTTTAGACCATCTTCCCAATTTATCAAACCCTGTATTCCTTTTTTGGTAATATCCCAGATTTCTCTTTCTTTATTCACTTGTTCTGCAAGAATTGGTAAGTATTCAGCGTCATAAAGCACACCCTCAACATCAAAAATTGCTAACAATTAGTTTCTAAATTTCGAAAAGAAGTCAATCATATAAAAGTTGAAAGAGCATTGCCGATCGTTCACCGCTAATATTAAATCATCCTTTATTTTCAATTAATTATGGTTGTTGATGAGTTAGAACATAAACATGAAGTTAAAGTGCAAACTAGAGAAGGACGTCAAAAATTAACTGATGATGTTAAAGCGATATTAAAAGATGGGGGAATGATGGATGAGAAAGGGAAATTAAAACTAAAAGGAGTTAGTCCAAAAATGCTAAAACGAATGAAACAAGAATTTGTAGATTGCCCAGTACTCAAAGAAGAAGTTCATTTCATACAATGTTTTGTATGCCCAAATTTTCAAAGTAGAGTGATGGGAAATGTTCTCTGTAAAGGCGATTCTCTTAAAAACTAGATATTTGTCGTAATTCGTTTAATGCTGTTAATAATTTTCATTTTTCGTGCTATTGGTAATTCAGGTTCCATACTTACAAAGAGTGTTTTTCTTTTTGCATAGATAACAAACTGTGTCACTTTTTCACGCTCAACATGGACGTATCTAACTTTGCCCAATGGTTTATCGAATTCCTGTCGCATTTTTCTTCTATCTGCAACTTGTTGGCAAAAATGTTCTTCTTGTTTTTGTGATTCTAAGGAAGTTTTTCCTTCTTTCATTATGCCCTCAACAATATTGCCTTTAAGATCAATTATTGCTGCAAATCTCATATGACTATCGATTTTTACTACTTTCTCGATGATATCTAATAGTGCATTATTTGCAACCATACAAACCCAGAAAAAATTTGGAATATATGTCTAATTTTTTCATGTTATAAAATCACTAATTCTTTATTAAGAAAACTAAATAGTTCCTAAATAATTACATTTTAAATGGGAAAAGAAATCGGTATCACTGTAAAAAAATCAGATGATTTCAGTGAGTGGTATACTCAATTGGTGATAAAGGCTGAACTTGCAGACTATGCTCCAGTCAAAGGTTTGATAGTTTTACGACCTGATGGATATTCAATTTGGGAATCGTTGAAATCTTCATTAGATTCCAAACTTGCTGCAACAGGACATCGTAATGGATTCTTACCTGTTTTGATTCCAGAGTCACTACTTGGAAAAGAAAAGGATCATTTTGCTGGATTTAATCCTGAAGTATTTTGGGTTACACGTTCTGGTGATGGAGAAATTGGAGATAAACTTGCACTACGTCCAACATCTGAAACATTAGCATATACAATGTATGCCAAATGGATTAGAAGTTGGAGAGATTTACCACTAAAAATTAATTTTTGGAATTCAGCATTACGAGCTGAAATTAAAGCAACGAAACCATTTTTGAGAACATCAGAATTCTTATGGCAAGAAGGACATACAGCACATTCTGATAAAAACGAAGCTGAAAAAGAAGTGACTGATATTTTAGAAATTTATAAAAAAACTGTAGAAGATGAACTTGCTATTCCTGTAATAACTGGAAGAAAATCTGAAAAAGAGAAGTTTGTAGGTGCAGTATATACACTAACAATGGAATCATTAATGCCTGATGGAAAAGCACTGCAAATGGGAACAACCCATTTTCTTGGACAAAATTTCTCAAAACCATTTGAAGTAAAGTATGCCGATAAAAATAATGTTGAAAATTTTGTATGGCAAACTTCATGGGGTGTATCATGGAGATTGATTGGTGGAATGATTATGGTTCATGGAGATGATAAGGGCCTTGTGTTACCGCCTAGAGTGGCACCGATTCAAGTAGTAATTATTCCAATATACCATTCAGATGAAGAGAAAAAAAATATTCTAGAAAAATCAAGAGAGATCGAGCATGAATTAGGATCTACTCGTGTGCATTTGGATGATAGAGACCAAGTAACACCAGGTTTTAAATTCAATGATTGGGAAATGAAAGGAGTACCAATAAGAATTGAACTTGGTCCAAAAGATCTTGAACAAGATAAAGTGGTCTTTGTTAGAAGACATAATCAACAAAAACAGGAATGCCCAATTGGTGATTTAGCAGAAAAAGTAATCACTGAATTAGATAATATACATACTGACATGTTTTCAGACGCACAAAAAATTCTGGATGATAGAACAATTAATGTAGAAACTTATGATGAATTCAAATCTGAATTAGAGAAGGGAATGCTCATCAAGACACCCATATGTGATAACCCATCATGTGAAGAAAAAATTAAGGAAGAAACTGGTGCTGATATCAGGGTAATACCAGACGGCTGTGAGGATGAGAGTTCAAAATGTGTTTATTGTACTAATCAGAGTAAAATAAGACCATTTTTTGCAAGAGGTTACTAAAACTAATTAGTTGAGATTTATCGATAATATAATGTCAGAAAAAATGAAGGCTATGGTTCTTAATGAATTAGGACCAGTCGAATCAAAACCACTCAAACTTACTGAAATTACAAGACATGAAATTTCAACACCTGATGAAATTTTGATAAAAATTGAAGCATGTGGTGTATGCCATTCACAATTACATGGAATAGAAGGAGATTGGAAGGATCTTGGTATTCCACCCACACTACCAACAGTTCCAGGTCATGAAATAGTAGGAAAAATTGTACAAGTTGGAAAAAATGTGCAGAAATTTACTGTAGGTGATAGAGTTGGTATAACACCATTACTTGGTTCATGTATGAAATGTCAATATTGCAAAGAGGGTAAAGAATACCTTTGTGAAAAAATGGAAGTTACAGGAGAATCACTGAAAGGTGGATACTCAGAATACATTACAGCTTCAGAAAACTTTGTTACAAAAGTTCCTGATACAATGAAACCTGAATATGCCGCCCCATTATTTTGTGCAGGTATAACTGCATACAAAGCTGTGAAAGCTGCAGAACCTGAAAAAAATAAAAAAATTGGAATTTTTGGAATAGGTGGAGTTGGCCATATGGCAATACAATTCGCTAAAATTGAAGGATGCAACGTTACTGCAATTTCAAGAAAAGAAAACCATCTTAAAGTTGCAAAAAACTTAGGTGTTGATAATGCAATTGTATACTCAAAAGATCAAGAAAGATTTTTAGAAGAACTAAATGATAAAGTTGGTTTGCTTGATGCAGGAATAGTTTTTGCACCATCAGATGATGTTACTGACACTGCAATAAAATCAATCAAAAAAGGTGGATCAGTAATAATAGCAACAGTTGGAAAAATCCCTAATTTTCTAGCATTTGAAGAAAAAACTATTAGGGGTACACTAATTGGTTCAAGAAAAGATATGCAAGAAGTTATTAAAATTGCTGAAGAAGAAAAATTACATGTTGTCACTCAAACTTTTCCGTTAGAACAAGCCAACGAAGTTCTAGAAAAATTGAAAACTTCAAAAATTGATGCCAGAGCAGTACTCATTCCTTAAATAACGAGCAAAAATTGAGACAGTATGAATTGCAGAAGATGTCATCATACTGACGAAGTTCATAAAACTACAGATTCCACTGAATCAATATTAAGAAGAGGATCATGTGATATTCCCGATTGTCCATGTAATCAATTTCTGGATGCATTTGAAGAAATTGATGACGAACAACTTTAAATCATTAATATTACATATTGATTAAAAATAAATATGAAAAAACATGCTCCTGCTGATGAAATGAGAAAAGATCTTGAAAATCTTCTATCAAGAATTAATGCATTAGAAGTTTCTGCACCAGACGATTATCAAAAAAGCTTAACAAAAGTACTTCGTGTACTAACTGAGGGACAAATGCATTCTGTTAATGAATTTGAACATTTAAAAAAAGCAATAGATCTTCTGACAATGCAATTATTTGAAGCACAAAATAAAATCAATTCAAAAAATTAGAAAAAAGTAAATGCAAAATCATTCATCATTACAAACTGGTCTGTACTTAGAAATAATTTTTTGAACAATTCTTTCACGTTCATCGTTCTCAGAATTCCACATGGGATATATTGATAGATACAAACGATCTTCAGAACCTGCATGTTGTAACCAACATTTGAATTTATCATTTTTTATGAAAAAATCATTTTCAGTTACCTTGTCAGACTGGCCTGCATGGATCATTTTGAATCCTTCTTGAAGTTTTTCAAACATAAGATATACTACTTCATCCATAGGTGGTCCCCATTCAGAGATCTTAATTGGACCCAAGAACTCATAATGTAGAATTTGTATTGTCATACACTTTGAATAATTCTAGGTAGTTTTTCACTCTTCCGAATAGAATATACACTAAGAGGTGAATTTCTTAAAGATTAAATTTAACCAAAATTGCCTCATACTAAATGTCAGATTTAGAAAATCCTCATTATCATAGAAAAGCAGGATACGCAATGATTATGGTTGCAGCCTCGCTAGCAGCAATAGGAGTTGTTCACATCCTGATTGGCGAAGATGTTCTTTTTGCAGATACTATTCAAAGAGACAAGACTAAATTCTTTGAGATGTGTAAAGCTGGAAATTATCTAGGTGAAGGATGTGACATTTTTGATAAAAAAGGAAACACATTGTATGAAATTCCTAGATTAAATCCAGATGGCACTATGGATGAGGCTGATATAGAACTCACAGAGGAAATGGAATCTGCTCCTCAAACTATAGTAGAAACTGTAATTATTCCAGAAGGCACTGGAGCACCTGGTTGTGAAGAAACAGACGAGTGCTACATTCCAGCCATGTTAAATATTTCAAACGGTACTACAGTATCTTGGGAAAACATAGATGGTGCAGCACATTTTGCAACTAGTGGTACACCTGACGGTGGACCTGATGGAATTTTTGATTCTGGTATGATTGGACCTAATTCTGTCTACGAATACGAATTTTCTAATGTTGGTGAATTTGAATATTATTGTCTTGTTCATCCTTGGATGACAGGAATTATTGTTGTAGAATAATTAACTTCCATTCATGTAATCTTCCCACTTGTTCAAATTAGCAGTTAAACGATTCATCTGATACATTGCTCCACCTAATATTCCAGCATGATAAAATGCGTAAAGAAATACTTGTGAGTTGGTAGGATCAGATTGGGTAAGACTCAAACTTATCATTGTAAAAAAACCAAATGTACCTGCAAATGTAATCAATTTACTAACTATACCTCCGCCAAGACCAACTATTCGTCTTGTCGCTGCAGCCATAATTGTGATACTTGACACAATTAGGAATGTAACTCCACCGTTTGATGTGATCAATTCAATTGTCCATGGTATGATATTTTCAGATGTGAGAGACATTTCTGGTGCAAATGCACCACCATGAAGTGCGAAGCTTACTGAGCTAAACAAACCACCAATAACTAAGAAAAAAAGAAACACCTTCATTATTTTCCGTTTTAATGCGCTTCTAGTTTCAGATGGATGTATTGCTTTTTCAGTTATTTTCAATCCATACAGAAAACCAATTACAAAAGCAGGAACATATAATATATTTATGATAATTGGATTGTCAACAAACAAGTCAGCAAAAAATGTATTAAGAATAACTGCAATAATTAATGCCGCACCTGCACCTGCACCAAAAACTAAGAAATTTGAATATTTAAAAAATTTTGAATCTTCTACATCAGAATTATTCCACGAATACACAAAAATTATTCAAATAATATAGATTAAAGAACCTAGTCAAAATTGATTAGTGTATTTTGTAAATTCTGATAAGCTATTCGTCAAACAATGAACAAACACTGATTGATAAGCAAGAAACAAGGAAATTAGTCACATGAACTCAGTTCCAATTATAGTCATAGGCATAATTATTATGATTTTTGGAGTTATATTTCAATTTCAGGGACAAGGAATGATAGGACCAGAGGAATCATTCATGTATGAAAATCCTACCTGGATTAATAATGGAAATTATATTGCAATGTTTGGTGTAATAATAATTCTGATTGGGTACATAGTTGAAAAGAAAAAGTCAGTCTAGTGTTTTTGGAAATATTTTTGATGATATTCTTCTGCACGATAAAATTGAACTGCAGATTTAATCTCAGTAACAATCTCATTGCCAAATTTCTCCTTTGCAATAGGATTAAGCTTTTCTTTAACATCTTTTGCTAGTTCTTCCTGATCAGCGTCATGGCAGAAAATGGCAGAACGATATTGTATTCCTACATCTGGACCTTGTCTGTTTGGTGTTGTTGGATTATGGTTTTCGAAAAACACTTTGAGTAGTTCTTTGTATGAAATTTCTTCAGGTTCATATTCAACCTCAATTGCTTCTGCATGACCAGTTGTATCAGTACAAACTTGTTCATATGTAGGGTTTTCCAAGTTTCCACCTGTATAACCAACTTGGGTAGATTTTACACCGGGTGTTTTACTAAATACTTCTTCAACATGCCAAAAACACCCTGCTGCAAATGTTGCTTTTTTCATATTTTTGATTATATCTAATTTTAATAAATAATTTTCTAACTCAAAAACCATTTTCTAAAGGATTTTCAGGTTTTAAAATTTCACGAAGTACAATTGTTGCATATGAACCACGAGAAAGATTAAATTTTACAATATCATTATTGATTGCAAAATCATTACACTGTATTAGGGAATTCCTAAAACCACCTTCAATTGAAATTTCTTGGAAATCCTTAATGAAAAAATCCTGGATAGAAACTTCCTCTTCTTTTAGAATTTTTTGTATGTAAAAATCAAATCTTGTTTTTGGAAAATAAGAATGACCAACCAATGGAATAGCCAATCTTTGGTAAGGATCATTTTGAAATTTTCCCAGTGTGTAATTTCTGTCAAAACATACATCGCCTTCTTTTGGATTAAGTAAATCTTCTCCATAATCAAATGCCAAACTAAGTGTTTTATTAAAAATATAAGATTGATATGCTTGAATGTAAAAGCGTCTCATTTGTAGTGAAATTGATCTTATTGCAGCTTTCATGTCATTTGTTTCAGATAATTTTTTGAGTATTGAAATTTCAATATCCATGGATTTTGGAATTGTTTCTATTACACTGGCATTGGAAACACGCTCTGATATGATTCTTCTATTAGCATTATTCTTTTCTGTATCATATTCTGAACAAAAATTTAGTAGGAAATCAACTGCTTTTTCATAATTTTGTTGTATTATGGTTTTTCCAACATGATGTGTTATTGGTCGTCTTGAACCAAATCTTTGATATCCAAAAAAATTTAGAATTTTTTCATGTTCTTTAAAATCAGAAATAGGTTTTACTGCACCATCTATCTTTATCTCAAAATGATTCCCAATCATATCTTTTTTGGAAAAAGGTTTTTTGATAAATCCTATACGTCTTAATACATAATTTTTACCTTCAATTTTTTCAAATGATTTAGAAATTGTTTTTGAAAACACATACTGCTCAGTTAATGCATTTGCATCCTTTAGACCCATTGATTTTAAAACTAAACCAAATCTTTTTTCAACATCTTTTAATGCATGCATGGTATCTATTCCATTTTTTTGTAGTATGTATACTGAAAATCCATTGTTATCTGAAATTGATTTTAGGGCTTTGTCTGAAAGGATTTCCTTAACAATAAAAGTATCATTAGATGTCTTTATTCTTCCATCTGTACCATTAGATTGCGTTGCATAAACAGAGATGCCAATCTCTGAATCAATTTTTGGAATCACGATTCTATTGTTACATTGATGAACTTAGATACAGTAATTTCGTCATTTCCTATACCAACTAATGCTTTATAGTTTCCAGATAATGAATTGTCACTTGCATGTATTTTTACGATAATTTTTTCATTAGTATTTTGAATTGACTCACGCAAAGAGGAAATTTCAATATCAGAAAAATTAATAGTATTAGATGCAGTATGTGCTGATAGAAATTCACTATCCAAATAGTCACTCATATTATTATATTTTATATTAAGAATGAGTTCTGCAGATTCTCCTTTCTTTACTTTAATTATTTGTTTATCAGATTCTATAGAAAATGGCAATGATTTTTCTGTATCGATAAAACCAATATTATTCTCAACCCATTCGGTAAACCAGATTTTTTTATTGTCAATTGAAAAATCAAAAACTTGTGCAATTCCACAATCTTTTAGTTGACCACAATCTCCCCAATTAGGATTCTTTGATGGAATCATATATTCAACTAGAGATTCATCAGATACGTCAAATAATCCAATTCTATTTGCTGTTTGTTCATTAAAAATAAGATTCCCATAACTATCAAAATCAGTCCAATATGGTCTTGATATTGGATTCTTTATTACACCAGTTTCATTTCCATACGTTGAAAAATGTGGCACATTTGTGATATACTTTGTAAATTCATTAGACTGATAATCAAATTTGAAAAAATAACTACTTGATGTATCAACAATCCAAATGTTTCCATCAGAATCTACAGTTAAACCATTTGCGGTGTTAAGGTCTTTTGGAAATTCAAATACTTCAACATAATTTTCTGATGAAGTACCAAACAAATTAACATCTTGTATATATTGAGGATAATCAAATTTGGCTAAAAATCCAGTTGAGTCAGGAACCCAAGCTGTATACCATAAATTTCCTTCTTGGTCTATATCAAAATCTCCAGTAAATCCTTCTGGTATTGGATTTACAATACTAATGTAAGATACTTCCTCAGTGTCCTGAACTAAATCAAATACTGTGATCTTTCCTCCAGTGAAATCATTGACAAATATATTTGAACCATCAATTTGCAGTCTTTGAGGTAATGAACCAGATTCTGAAGATGGAAATGTTACTGCAGTATAGGTTTCATCATCAATACTAAATCTCCATAATGTATCAAAACTTCCATCAGTATACCATATAGAATTATCAGAAGAATAATCAATTCCCCAATTCATAGAACGATCACCATCTGACAAATATGGATTATCAAATTCTGTGAAAGATTCTGTAATTGGATTAAAATTTGCAATCAATCCGGCATTACTCTCAACAAACCAAATCATGCCATCTGGAGTTGTTGTTATTGCAAGAGGTTGTGTACAGGGTGTTGGAATTTTATATTCTGTAACAAATGAAGTTGATTTTGCCTCACCAGTTCCACAAAAAGTGTCACGTTGTTCATCAGGGAAATTATCCATTGGGGTTCCAGTTTTTGAAATTATCCCACTTTCATCCTCAACATTTAATCCAGGAATTGCAATTACTATAGTTGATGTAAGAAGAATTGCACCAAAAAAAACAACTACAAATATTCCTTTTTTATTAATACTTTTACCTCGTTTCTTTCCCTTGTCTTTTTGTTTTTTTTCCACCAATGACTATTCCAAATTATAGGGTCGTTATATTTTCTTCCAAATTCTTACAATAGTTTTAATTCACCAGTAATTTTGTCGATTAGATTTTCAGGTGCTGGACCTAATGATATGCATGTTGTTGTACCAGGTGCAATCTGTGTATGACCGGCATCTGTTACTTCAGACCAAGGAAGCCCCAATTCAATTGCACCATCTTTAATTTTTTCCAATTCTTTTGAACCAGAAACTTTAACGACGACTTTTTCTTGTCCTTCCCACCATTTCATAAACCAACCAGGATTAGATTTTCTAACATGTTCTGCACCAAGAACACATGCATGACCAACTTGTGCAGCAATTTTTCCTTTTCCCATATCAAGATCAGTTCTAACTGCAATCACTTGTTTAATTTCACTCATAGATGGTATGAATAAACCGTCATGATAAACTTTACAATGTAATTTTACGACACATAAATTGAATTAAATAATTCAAATTTTCATAATTGATATGTATGATGCAATAATAGCTGGTGGAAGCATCTCAGGATTATTAACTGCGCGTGAAATTGCAAAAAAAGGAAATTCAGTGTTAGTTCTAGAAGAAGGATTTGAGGTGGGTAGCCCAGAACACTGTGGTGGACTTGTTAGTAAATCAGCTCTTGATGATTTAGGAATTAATCCATCAGTTAAATCATTTGATAATAAAATTAATTCAGCCAAAATTTTTTCTCCAAATGGAAAAAATTTTACTATAGATTCAAAATCTCAAGAAATAATTGTTGTAAATAGACGTGAACTTGATAAACAAGTCGCAAGACAAGCAAAAGACAATGGTGCGGAGATAATTGTAAAAGCGAGCTTTAAAAATAAAACACCCAATGGTGTTGAAACATCAATTGGTAATTTTAATTGTAAAATATTTGTTGATTGCAGAGGTGCATCTATTCTAATTAATAAAAATAAAAATGGTGTATATCCTACTGCACAGTATGAAGTATACGCAGATTGGATAAAAAATGATCAAGTTGAAGTTTATTTTGATCAAGAAAAATTTCCAGGTTTCTTTGCATGGATAATTCCTTCTGGTAAAGGAGTTGGAAAAGTTGGTGTTTCAGGTAATGCGATAAGCTCAATAAATGTGATTGAAGAATTTTTGAAAAATAAAGGAAAACATTCAGTGATTAGAAAGATTTATGCACCAATATGGATTAAAGGCCCAATCAAACATTTTGTTCAGGATAATACAGTTATTGTAGGTGATGCAGCTGGGCAAGCAAAACCAACAACTGCGGGTGGAATTTTTTCATGTGGTATGGGAGGATTACTAGCTGGACAAGCAATTTCAGAATATCTGAAAACCGATGATAAAACAAAATTAGCAAGTTATGAAAAAATGTGGAGAGACAAATTTGGTAAAGAATTTGATAAACAGATTCTTGCCAGAAAAATTCTGTCAGGAATTGATAATAACACAGTAAACAAACTTTTCAGTTTTATAACACCTGAAATAATCAAGGATATATCAAAAAAAGATGATTTTGACTTTCATACAGGAACTATTATTAAATTACTTGGATTGAAAGGAACATTTGGAGCTGCACAAGCATTAATTGGCAGTGAAATTAAAAAATTGATTCCAAATTAAGGCTGAATTTTCAAGGAAGATATAAATCCGGAATTACAAGCGAAACTGTATGTCTTCAAATATAGAATTACCTGTTTGCAGTTGTTGTCATAGACATATTATGCCTAATGATAAATGTGTTAAATTCAATTGTCCAGAATGCGATTCTATTCTATTATGGAGATGTGAAAGTTGCAGGGAATCTGCCACAACATACACATGTGGATCTTGTAATTTTTCAGGACCTTAAAAATGGCTAGATTACTACTGATTGTAAAAATTCTTCCGACAGGAACAGATGTAAATTTAGACGAAATAGTAGATTCTATTAAGAAAAATCTTCAAAATAACATTGAATTAAAACAATATTCAAAAGAACCACTTGCATTTGGTCTAGAATTCATTAAGGCACAATTTACTCTTGATGATGCAGAAGGACAAATGGATTCATTAGAAAATTCAGTTAGAGCAGTAGAAGGTGTAAGTGAATTCGAAGTTTTACAAATGAGTAGAATGTCAGTGGATATGAAATAGGTGAAACAAATTGGTTCAAGATGTAGATCCACTTCAAATGAGAGTCGGTGAAGCAAAAAATAGAGATGTTGGTAAGAAACGTGCTAGAATAGGACCTGACGCTATGGATTATCTTCATGCATCACCTGGAGATACAATAATGATGAGTGCAAAAAATACTACATGTGCAATAATTTGGCCCTCTGATGAAGATGAAAAGTATCCAGATACTATAAGAATTGATGGACAAACAAGAAAGAATTTAGGTGTTGCATTGAATGATTTACTCGAAATCAAGAAAGTGAAAACATCACAGGCAAAATCTGTTACATTAATGCCGGTTAATGATATTGTTACAGTTGATAAAGAATTTACAGATTTTGTAAAAAATAGATTGAAAGGAATGCCTCTTAGCCAAGGAGATGAAATTTCTGTAATGATTTTGGGTAATTCAATGGATTTCAAAATAAAAAAAGTTTCTCCAAAAGGAATAGTAAAAATTGAGAGACCGACACAACTTACAATTCTTTCAGAATCTAGTGGTGATAAAAAATCTGGAATAACTTATGAAGAAGTTGGTGGTTTGAGAGCAGAAATTAAAGTAATGAGAGAAATTGTTGAATTGCCATTAAGACATCCAGAATTATTTACTAGATTAGGTGTAGAACCACACAGTGGAATATTACTATATGGACCTCCAGGCTGTGGTAAGACATTACTGGCTAAAGTTTTGGCAAGTGAGTCAGAGGCTAACATGTTTGCAATAAATGGTCCAGAAATAATGAACAAGTATTATGGTGAAACAGAATCAAAACTGCGAGATATTTTTAAAGAAGCAAAAGAACATTCGCCTAGTATAATTTTCATTGATGAAATTGATGCAATTGCCCCAAAAAGAGAAGAAGCGTATGGTGATGTTGAAAAACGAGTTGTTGCACAACTTCTTGCATTAATGGATGGATTAACTGATAGAGGTAATGTTATAGTTCTTGGAGCTACTAATCGTCCAGATAGTGTAGACCCAGCACTTCGTAGACCTGGTAGATTTGATAGAGAGATGGAAATTTCAGTGCCTAATGCAGATGGTAGATTAGAAGTTTTACAAATTCATACTAGAGGAATGCCAATTGCCGATGATGTTGAATTAAAAATACTATCTTCAGAATTGAATGGATATACTGGTGCAGATATGAAATCATTATGTAGAGAAGCTGCGATGAAATCAATTAGAAGATATTTACCAGAAATTGATTTGGAAACTGAAAAAATTCCATCTAAAATTCTTCAATCAATGGAGATAAAAATAATTGATTTCTATGATGCCATGCATGAAGTAGTACCAACTGCAATGAGAGAATTCTACGTAGAACGATCTAAAATTTATTGGGAAAATGTTGGTGGTTTGGATGAAGCCAAAAAGGTCTTGGAGGAAAATTTGATTGCTGCAATGAACGAACCTGAAAAGTTTTTGAAGATGGGAATTAAACCTCCTAAAGGCGTGCTGCTGTATGGACCTCCAGGTTGTGGTAAGACAATACTAGCACGTGCGTTATCAACAGAAAGTGGTGGAAACATGATACTAGTTAGAGGACCAGAAATCTTATCCAAATGGGTTGGAGAATCTGAGAAAGCAATAAGAGAAATTTTTAGAAAAGCAAAATCAGCATCTCCATGTGTAATAATTTTTGATGAAATGGATTCTCTTGCAAGATTAAAATCAGGAGAAGAAAGTGGAGTGGGAGAAACCATACTCAGTCAATTACTTACGGAAATGGAAGAAGGTTCTAGTTCTAGAGTAGTAATAATTGGAATTACTAATAGACCTGATATGATAGATAATTCAATGTTACGCTCAGGTAGATTAGATTTACGAATTTATGTACCACCTCCAGATGAAAAAGGTAGATTGAAAATAATTGAAATACTAACAGAAAACATGCCTCTTTCGTCTGATGTTAAATTAAAAGAAATTGCAGTTGCAACGCAGAATTATTCTGGTGCAGATATTGCATCATTATGTAGAGAAGCTGCAGTGGAAGCAATGCATAACAATTCAAATAAAATTACAAGTAAAAATTTTGCATTGGGATTAAAACGGATTAAACCATCAATAAATAAAGATGTAGAAACATGGTATGAAAAAATCAATGATGGAATTACAAATGTAGTCCCACAAAAAATGGACAACACGTTTTATGGTTAAAATGGCTATTCCGTTAAAAAATCAAGTATTGGAAAAAATTAAAGAGAAAGGAGGTCTTACAGATAAAGAACTTGTTAAAATTCTTGTAAAAAATGAGATTATAATTCCAGATGGTGAGTTTAATAAAATTTTATTAGATTTGGAAATTATGGGTTTGATAACAGTATCATGGATGACTAAAGATTCAAAGCGAATTGATATTGTTTCTGCTCAAGAAGAAGAGGATGAATATGATGAACAAATTCAAAAAACTAATGAAAAAGACTATGAAGCCAGTTTTCCTGGAACCGATTAAGTAAAAAGTTATAGTCTAAAATGAAATGCTGCATCTAATGCAACTGCAAGGAAAATTATTGTAAGATATGGGGCAGTTACTTTGTATGCTTTCCATGCAAATTCTGATGTAGGTAATTTTGTTAATTTATAATGATAAACTAACATTAGACCACCTGCTGCAGCAGCTATTCCAGTATACACTAACCCCATTCCAAATGCATAGAGCATTAGAGAATATGGCAAAAGAATCAATGTATTAATCAAAATGTATGTTGATGTTTTTTGCATTCCAATTAATACTGGTAACATTGGAACTTTGGCTTGAGCATATTCATCTTTCATTTTCATAGCAAGACACCAGAAGTGTGATGGAGTCCAAACAAAGACAAGAAAACCTATCAAGAAGCCAAGAATATCTAATGAACCTGTTGCAGCAGACCAACCTGCCATAGATGCAGCACTTCCTGCAAATCCTCCAATTACTATATTTGATGAATTTAGACGTTTTAACCAGGCAGTATACACAATTACATAAAAGAAAATTCCAAGTGCAATAAAAAATGCACAAATATAATTCAAAGATAATGCACCATAAACTACTGAAATTATGCTTACTGAAAGACCATAAATTAAAACAGAATTTGGCTTGATTCTTCCTGATGGAATTGGTCTAGTGCTTGTTCTTTTCATTAACGGATCAATGTCTCGATCATAATAATGATTAAGTGCACTTGATCCTGCAGATGCTAGTCCACCAGCAATTATAATGTGTAAAAGACCTAAATTATCAAGTTCAGGTCCTATCAGTTTACTTGCAGCATACATAGAAGTTACTGCAGTAATTACTAAAAGAACTACAATTCTTGGTTTTGATATCTCTAGAATTTCTTTTAGACCCAATGTTTTATGTCGACTAGGCATTGAATTTATACCAATCTAATGCGATCATTTGCATTTCACAAAGATAAAATATTACTGAGAAACCATCAAAGCTAAAATGAGTAATTGGGATTTAATCATGCCTGGTGCAGGCTTAACGGCTATAGGACTAGCAGGCTTAGTAACATCATACTCCGGAATTGCTCATACATTCATCGATGGACTGCATGCCCTCAGTGGACTTCTTACTATATTTGGATTGATTATACTTGCAGCTGGACTTTTAGAAGGTGGCATATCAACTAGTAATAGAACTAAAGCCGTTGTTTTAGTAATTATTTCAATTTGTTTAGCATTTGGTACATTTGCAACTACATTAACTGAAAATTCTACACTGCCACTATTCTTTGGATTATTAATCTTAATTGTAGTGCCAGCAATTATAATTTCATATTTCGCAATGAAAGTTCCCCAATATGTTAAACCGATGGGAATTATTTTCATACTCGCAATAGGTAGTGCTGTTGGATTATATGTTGGATTTGGTTTCACAGGTCCTAATGCATATTTAGTAACAGAAGAAATTGAACAAGTTGAAGAAGTGATTGAAGTAGTTCCTGATGGCCCAATATTTGCAATATCAATTTTAGCAGGATCAGCAGAACAAGGAAACCCAGATTATGATCCTGACGAGACAAATATTTCACAAGGACATGTTATAGAATGGGTAAATGATGATGAATTACCTCACACTGTCACAAGCTCAGTAGATTTTGGTGAAACATTTGATTCAGGTATGTTAATGGCTGGTGAATCTTTCAGTCTTGATAGTAACACACTTGATTTAGGCATGTATGAGTACATGTGTATTGTACATCCATGGATGGTAGCAACATTTGTTATAGATGAACCAATAGAATAATTGTGAAAAAAATAATTCTAAATCAGGCACAAAAAGATTTACTCCAAGAACATGCGCTAAATTGTGGTTCAAATGAATCATGTGCAATGTTACTTGGCATACATAATGATGAGGAATGGAATGTTAAAGACATTTTTGTAACACGTAATTCAAGTACAAACTCTGAACAAACTTTTGGGATTTCACCAGAAGAACTTCTGCAGGGATACAAACTTGCAGAAGAAAAACATTTAGAATTAGTTGGTATTTTTCATTCTCATCCAGACTCAATTGCAGCACCATCAAATACTGATAGAAAATTCATGAAATTGAATGGTAATATTCCATGGATTATTTTCTCTGGAATAAGCATAGACTTCAAGGCATACACACTAGATGAAGAGATGGAAGAAATTCCAATTAAAATTATGGAAAGACATTTTTTTCAATAATATCAGATTCCAAGAAAAAATAATGAATTGTTTGAATTAAATACTCCTAATTTTATGCAATAATATGGCAATGGATATACATGTCTACGATACTTATGTTAAAGCCAAAGATGGTCATACAATGCATTTTGATGTAATTACTGATG
>CAYVQV010000002.1:0-38376 GCA_964454035.1 uncultured Candidatus Nitrosopelagicus sp.
GGGTGTTAATCGGATTTGTAATCTACAAATTTTACACATCAAAACAAGAATTAGAGCATAATGCACCATTAGTATTTTCTCAAGGTCCTTCATTGAGAAAAAAATATAGGATATTAATCGTTTTTGATAAAAAAAGATCATCACAGTTTTATAAAATTGCTAATTCAATTGCAAAACAGAAGGATGGTGATATTACAATTTTACATGTAATTAACATTCCACGACAAACTCCATTGTCATTAACACATGGGTTTGGTCAAAAAGGATTAAAAGAAATTGAAGAATTTAAAAAATCAATACATGGTTCATTGCGTAATAGATACTTGGTTAGACTAGCACATGATCCTACTGAAGCAATTCTTTCAACTGCTGAAGAACAAGATATTAACACAATGATTGTTGATTTTTCATTTTTACGTAATAATAAAAAATTATTCTCATTATCAACTTGTGATATAGTTGGTATTAGAGTTAGAAAGAATTTTGATTCTGATATGAATAAAATGATTGTTTCATATGATAGAGGTCGACATAGTGATCTTGGGTTAGAAATTGCCAGTGCTATATCTAATTCTAATTCTGCTGATATACGAATTGTTCGAGGTGTAGTTCGACAACCTGATGATGAATTAGAAATAATTAGTAAAATTAATGAGAAAATGTTTGATCTTAAACTTTCAAAAGTGCCTTTTGAAAAGGTTTATTCTAATTCCTATATCATACCTGAACTTTTAAAGAATTTCAAAAAAGATAAATCTGCAATTTTAATTTTAGGTGCAGGAAATCAATCTGAAACTGCATTTAGTCCAAGAACACTTGAATTATTGGATAAAACAAGTAAATCTGTAATAATAGTTAGAAATCATAGATTTTCTGAAATACACACACGTTCATTTTGGAATATAATTTCACCATATCTTAGAGAGAACAAATACATTTATCGGTTTTATGTTGATTTGATGGAGATTTTCTACTCTTCTAGAAATAAATCTAAACGTGGTAGGTATGATGAAGCCTATTTTGACTCTAAATTAGATAGGTAAATTAAAATATTTTCATAACATTAGGTTGCTACTAGTGCGAGCTGGTGTACGAATGCTGCTACGGCAGAGGAAACTCCTCTCTCCATGTAGAATTTGTGATCTGGTGATGGATAGTCAGAGATGGCTGGCAACAGAGCAGAAAAAATCCTAGTTGGAGTGTACAGTGATGACAAAATCTGAGGTTTCCAATGTTGGAATGAAAAATCTGTCCCACAAGGAGCAAGGCCAAACAGAACTATAGGTTTCTACACCTGGTTCAGGTAGGCTGCAAAGCGAAATATCGTATAAAACAGAAAGAGGGTTACGGCCAGCACGCACTATTCTGGTTTCCAACCTTTTGGCATGGAACCTTTGTTGTTTGTTGGTTGTTCATCTTGTTTTTCTTCTACTTGTGTTTGTTCATAAACACTTCGTGTCTTTTCATAGCTTTCATCATCAAGATATGATTCACCTCTGTTAGTTTTATAACCACCAGCACCAGTGCTTGTTGACGCTGCTCTAAGTCTTGATGGGTCAATACCTGATTGACCTTGTCCTTCATCTTTCTTTCTTTTCTTTTCACTAATAATAAAAACTCCAATACCAACAACTCCAGCCATTCCAGCCATTCCATAGATAATCATAACTGGAAATTCTCCTGTTGCAGTTGTTGCAAATCCTTCCGGTGGTACTTTACTTACACCAAACACTTCACTGTCTCCCAAAACATCAACAGATGCAAAGCCACCTATGTGAACATTTGCAGAATCTGCAGATTCAATTGCTCGTATTGTGTAAAGTTTGTCAGCTGTAAATGTGGCCTCGTGTACTTTTTCTATTTGTATTCCTTCTCTAAGACTACTTTCACCCATTGTGTATGATGACCAAACTCTACCTGCAAGTTCCTCTGATAATCCATAAGTTGCTGCATCAGCATTAATTCCTGTTGGATCAAATAAAAAGTGCCAATTACCAAGTGGTTGGGCTTTGATTCCAGAAGCATTCATTAATGGATAGTTTAGAATTGTTTCTGCTTCTGAACCTTTAACTGCTGAATATAATGATGGTGATGCTTGAGCAACATATGAAATTGGAAGATTAATTTCATTGTCAACTCCTCTAATGTTAATATCAACAGGTCCATCTACTATGAATCCTCTCCAATCCATATCAATTAGACCAGGACTACTGTCAGTCATTGGTCTAATAACATGACCCTGAACTGTTAATGTAAGAACAATTTTGTAATCAATTGATGTATTTAATCCACGACCAGTTAACTGTGCGTCATAGTCTACCTGCACATCAGTTACAACTGCATCACTGTTTGCCTCATTTTTTAGAAAATAATTAATTCGATCTCTAATTTCGTCAGATTGTGTGGAAAAAACTTTAGATGTTTTCAAGCCTCTAAGTTCATCAGCAAGTTTTCCACCTTCCTCATATTCTAGAAAGATTGTTCTCTGAAATTTCACAGTGACTGTACCTATTTCATCTTCTGGAATCATTCTGAATTCCATTTGAGCTCCAAATGCAGGAACAACTGTTAATGTCAACATCATAACACTCAAAAAAGATGCTAGAATGATTGTACGAGTCACGTTCACGATTTATGACTAGACTATATTAATTCTTTGAAATATGCCATGGTTTGATGTGTATTTGAAAAAGTAATATGGAGTGATGTATTCTCAGAATTGGTTACATATTATTATGATTACAATTTTAGCTGGCGGAACTGGTTCTGTAAAACTTGTTCGCGGATTAGCTTCACAAAGAAGCGATATTACAGTAATTAGTAATGTCGGAGATAATTATTGGCTTTATGGAATGTATGTGTGTCCTGATATTGATACAATAATTTATGGATTAGCAGGAATATTAGACGAGTCTCGTGGATGGGGTGTAAAAAAAGATACAAACAATTTTCTAAGACAGATGGAAGTATTTGGAGAAGAAACTTGGTTTAGAGTTGGTGACAGAGATGCTGCTACTCATTTGATTAGAACTAATATGTTAAAGAATGGAAAGAATCTTTCAGATATTACAAATTGGATGTGTGAAAAATTTGCAATAGAAAGCAAAGTAATTCCTATAACTGATAATTCTGTTGAAACACGAATTACATCAAACAATGAAGATCTTCATCTACAGGAATTTTGGGTTAAACATCGTGGAAAAGGTCCAATAGAAGGAATTCAGTATATTGGTGCAGATAAATCACGACCTAATCCTGCAGCTATTAATGCAATTCAGGATTCAGAACTTGTAATTATTGCACCAGGTAATCCATTAACAAGTATTGGTCCAATGCTTGGCATAAAGGGTGTTAGAAAAGAATTATCAAAAAACAGAAAAAAAGTAGTTGCTGTTAGCCCAATTATTGGTAATAAATCATTTAGTGGTCCTGCAGGACAATATATGGAAGCTGCAGGAATACAAGTTTCTGTTTTCGGTCTTGCACAAATGTATGCAGATGTATGTTCTAAATTAGTTATTGATGTAAAAGATAAGGCACAGATAAACCAAATTGAAGCTATGGACATTAAAGTTTTTGCTACAAAACTAAAAATGCAAAATAAAACTGCTGAAGATGCACTAGCATCATTCATTCTAAAACAAGTTAAAGGTTAGTTTGAAAACTTGTGCTATAATTCCAATAAAATCATTTTCTAAAGCAAAAACTAGGCTTAAACTTTCTTCAGAAAAAACTCAAATATTCTGTAGTGTAATGTTTGAAGAAGTTTTACAAACTGTAGCAGATTCTGCATGTATAGAAAAAATTATTCTTGTTTCAAAAGAGGAGGAAGTATTTAAAATTGGAAGAAAATTCAATTGTATTGAAATTTGTGATGATGATGAATCTGGTGTTAATAATGCAGTAAGTTTAGCGGATTCATGGATATCTAACAATGGTTTTTTACGTTCAGTAGTGTTTCCTCAAGACATTCCATTTATGACTACTCAAGATATTGATTCTCTTTTCAATTTTTGTAAGAATGAAAGATCTGTAGTTTTAGTTCCATCTAGGCATTTTGATGGTACTAACGCATTGGTTAGAACACCCAATGATATTATGAAAACACGTTATGATGAGGGCAGTTATGCTTTTCAGTTTGAATCTGCCATGATTAATACTAGTCACTATTCCTTGGCATTAATACAGAGAATAATGCTAGATATTGATAGTTTTGAAGATGTAAATTTTGTTATACAAAAAAATATCAAGCCATTAATTTGTCAAAAACTTAAAGAAATATTCCAATTAGAATAATTATTGCACGTTAACCACATGTCAAATTATTTTCTATGAATTACTTATTATCATTAATCTATTGTATTTTTCATGTCAATTAGAGACGAAATAAAACAAGGCATAGAGGCTAATTGGCATCATTATCTTAACAAATATGGTAATCTTTTCTCATCAAAGGAAATTGAAGGTTCTAGTCCACCATCTATTTTTGTAGGCAGATATGGATATCCAAAAGTTGCTGTTGGACCAATGTTACCACCTGTTCATGGTGATACTAGTATCTTAGACATGCCTGAAAAATGGCTTGGAAAAAGTTTAGAAGAGATTGTAAATTTTCGTCTAAATCTAATTAGAGGAATAAAAAATCTTTCAGTTAATCAAACTGAAGGACGTCTAATTGAAAATCTTCAAGAGATTGCAATGTCATCTAATCCAATAGATACAGAGATACAATTTGTTAAACCAACATCTCCTGTAACATCGATAGATGACCAAACTGCGCCGTTTGGACCAATTGGAGAAATAAAAGCAGCAAAATTTTCATCGTCTCATGCAACTATGTCAATTGAAAAAGTGTATTATGATTATGATCTAAAAGCTGATGATGCAATTATGAAATTATATAATAGTGGCATCGATATCTCCAAAATTCAAAAATGTCTTAGTATTGGAATGATGGGAAAGAATAGAAAACTTGTTCCTACTAAATGGAGTATTACAGCAACAGATAGTATAATTTCCAAGTCATTGATGCTGCAAATCTTAGATTTTGAAATTATTGATTCAATTAACGTATTTTCATTCGAGCATCTTGGTAATCTATTTGCAGTTATTTTGTTTCCACACAGATGGATATTTGAAATGCAAGAAGCGTGGCATGATGGTGCATCTATAGGATTTGGAAATGATTATGAAGATGCAAAAGGAATTTCACATAATCCATCAATAGCAGGTGCTTTTTTTGCAGCAAAACTCGCTGTAGCAGAATATCTTATAAAAAAACAGAAACAAGCAGGAATTTTAATTTTAAGAGAAATTCAACCGACATATGCTGTACCTGTAGGAGTTTGGCAAATCAGAGAAGGAATAAGAGAAGCTATGAGACAATCACCATTAATTGCTGAAAATATTGATGATGCTATAAAATTATCAATAAAAAAAATGAGTGTGAGTAAAAATGAATGGATTAGGGAAGGAAAAATGCTGAAACTACTACAACAGAAAGTAATTACCGACTTTTTTTAAATATGGTATTTATTGATGGTTAATTAAAATTATCAGTGCAAAACAAAAGTATTCTTATTGGAATAGTAATAATAATTTTACCAACTTTATTTACTGTTGCTGCATATTCTGATTCATTCAGTTTAAGTTGGAATCAAGGTAGAGGTGGATTTCTGTTTGCAATGGCATTTATTGTAGCAGAATTAGCGGGAATAAAATACGTAATTCCAAAAAATCGTTTTTATCTATCTATTCCTTTAATCGCTGCTACTATTGCATACTTTGCATTTCTTCCATTTGGTCTTCACGAGTATATTATGAGTTTAGTAGATGTTTTTGGAGTTTTGGAGTATTCGTGGGGATGGCTATTTGATTTTGCTGTAATGGCAGCGTTTGTTACTAGCACACTTTGGATATTATTTGGACGAAAATGGTTTAGAATAGCTCCTGCAGGTCCAATCTTTCTTTCAGGTAATGCAATAATTCTTGCATTAGATTCTTTTTTTCCATATGATACATTGGGTCCGTTACAATACATTGTACCATACTTTGTTCAAGCAAATGTTTGGGTTATTACTGCATTAGATCTTGGAGTTGCAACTGCACGTGATAATCTAATGTTTCTAAATGGAGACTTTGGTCCTATGGCATTACAAGTATTTTGGCCATCTGCAGGGGTTCATAGTATAATCATCTATTCGCTTGTAATGATGGCATTTCTCATAAAGATGAATATTCCAAGAAATCGTAAAATAATGTATTTCATAATTGGAATTGCAGGCACTATTTTTGTTAATATGATTAGAATTTTTTCATTATCAGTTTATGCATTAAAAGTAACGACAGATCCTGAGGCATGGGAAGAATTTCATTCTGTTGCGGGTGAAATAATGTTCTTACCATGGCTTTTCATATTTTTGTTATTGGTAACATTTATTGAAACAAAGCGATTAAAGAAATTAGAATCAAAACAAGATTCTAAAAATAATTTGTAATGTTACTTTGACCTTTCAAATCAGTTAATTCTGAAATTTTTACTCCTAATCTTCTTACTAATAGTTCTTGATCACGAAGTGCTTCATTTAGTAAATATGTAGCAGTTCGTTCTAATTCATCTAGATTGGTAGTAGGATTTTTCAGCATTTTAGATTTTGTTTTCATACTCAAATCTTCATTAACAAATTGAATGCCAATAGATCTAAACATTTTGTTATTTTCTAATGTCGTAACATGGATTTGTTTGCATAATTTTAACAGGTTTTCACATAAAAATTCATAGTTTTTTGTGTTTTTCTTTAAAGTTGTTATTTTACTAAATTGTATTGTTGATTGTTTTTCTTTAACTGGTTCTAAATCAACACCTCTGGCAGCATTGTAGATATATGTACCTGTTTTTCTTCCAAATTTATTATTTAATTCAAAAACATCTTTAGAAAGTAGGTCTTTAATTATTTTACAATTCATTTCAGATAAAATCAATTCTGTTTTTTTCCCAATTCCAGGTATATTTCTAATTGTTAATGGAGATAAAAATTCTGAAATTTGTTCTGGTTTAATTATTGTTAAACCATCTGGTTTCTTAAAATCAGAGCCAATCTTTGATAATAATTTATTTGGTGAAACACCAACAGAACATGTCATTTTTAATTTTTTCCTAATTTCATTCTTCAATTGCTGTGCAAGATGACCAGCATTTTCAAAATTGTTTCTAGTTTTTATTGTTACATCAAGATATGCTTCATCTCTACCTACATACTCAAAAATATCGCCAAAGCTTTCAATTATCTTCATTCCATTTGATGAAATCTGAGAATAGTAATCAAAATCTGCTGGTATGAAAACTGCATCTTTTTTGTCACTTAATCTATTTTTTGCAAATTTTATTGGAATGCCTGACTTAACTCCATATTCCCGTGCTTTATAATTGGCAGTTGCGATAGCCCCACTATCTTCGCCTCTATCAGAAAATATACAGATTGCAACTGGTTTGGTCTTTAGTTCGGGATTTCGTATTTCTTCACATTGAGCATAGAAATAATCAAAATCAACATGAAAAATTACTCTATTTTCCATAGATGATAATATTTTTTGAACACTTATTACAATTTGTTTAATGAATACTCTAAATATAATACATGAATGAAAAAACTATGACTAACCCAGTAATTGTCAATAATGACGGTGTAAATTTCAAACCTGAACTTATGGAGAAAGAAAAATTGTATCATTGTATTTTTAATGATAAAATAATTTTAGCTTACAAAGATCATCAAGATTTTCTTAATTGTTATGAAATAGAAGAACCTGATTTGGTAAAAAAGATAAAATCTGATAGTAGTCAAAATATTGATGCCATTTTAGAAGAATATATTGAAAAAAGTAACCTAAAATCTAAATAAAACACATTATTAAAATTATTATTAATAAAATGAACAATGAATCAAACAATGATGCAGTTGATATATTATCTGAGTTAGAAAATAGTGACCCAAATTTAGATCAGCAACAAACTACTTCCAAACCTGAATTATCTGTAGATTCACACTCTACTGCGGAGGAAATCATAGAGACAGCATCTGATTCACCATCTAGTGCAACAGAAATATCTGAATCACAGATTAACAATAAAAATGAAGATGAATCTCAACCTGATGAAAAAGTCAGAAATGTAATATTTGTTGGAAACAAAACTATAATGACATATGTAAATTCGACTTTAACTAAACTTTCTGATTCAGCTTTTGTTACTATAAAGGCTAGAGGTAAAAGAATTACTCAGGCAGTAGATATTTCACAGTTTATTATAAAAAGAATGAATTCTGTTGGTTACAAAATAAGTGATGTTAGAATTTCTTCTGAATCATTATTATCTAAAGATGGTAAAAAACGAAATGTATCACTTCTAGAAATTGATTTAACTAATGTTAATGCTTAAACTTCTCTTAGGAATTCTATTCCAAAATAAATTAATGTAATTGTTAAAGAAACAATTAGAATTTTATAATTACGATTTGATAAGAAATTAGTAGTTTTTGATGCAAAAAATGCAACCATGTAAAGCCAAACATAATCCATCCAAATATGAAATGCAAATAAGATTATTATTCCAAAAAGTCCCCATAATTCAATTGATTCTGTAATTAATTTAGAACCAATAGTTAACCACCATATTATAAAAAATGGATTTAATGCACTAAGAAATATGCCTGTTAATACAGGACCTCTATTAGATTTTATGTTCCTTTGAAAATTTTTCTGAAACAGTGATTTGATTTGTAAACCTGCAAAACCAAATAATCCTACTGCACCAATAATTGTGACAAAAACTCTAAATTCTGGAAAAATATTAGATGTAAAAATACCTGTTCCTAACAAAATTATTAATGGAAACTCTACAATTGTGTGACCTATTGCAATTTTTAATCCAGCAGTTTTCCCTTCTTTTATTCCATAAATTATATTTGCAGAAAATAATGGACCAGGAGACATCACGCCTGATGCAGAGATCACTATAACCATTATTGCAAATCCAAAAATCTCTTGCATGTAATTTCAATATAATTATCTATTGAAATAGTCTATCGATAGATATTGTCGCCGAGTTCTTTGGTATCATCTCTGGCTTGTTGAATTTGCTCTTCTATAATTTTTGATTCTTTTTCTAATTTAGTTAAATTACAAGAAACACCTGGAACTAACTTAGTTAATACGTTACATAAATTCGATGTTGCAGTAAAATCTGGCACATCTTTGTTAGAGCTAACAAGTAGCACAATTACATCATATCCACTTAACATTCCTTCATTTAATAGCACTCCGGAAATACCTGGTATCGTTGCGTTTTCTACAACTGTAATTCCAGCACTTACTAATTTACCTCTTGCATTACCTGTTGAGGCAACTGCAACAATTTCCTGATTAATATCACCTTTAACTGTAATACTACTAATTATTGTAGAACATTTTTTTTCTCTTGCCCAGTCTAGCATTAATTTTGCTGCAGTTTTATGTAGTGATACATCAAGTGTCAGATATGATGAAAACACTGCAACTTTTAATTCCTTATTAATGAAAATCCGTGTTGGATAGTTTGGTAAACCATTTTTAATTATACTGATTGGTGGGAATCGATCTGAGTCAATTATTGCACTAAGTTCAAACTGTGTTGTATTGATTAGTGATTCTGTTGCAATTGCACTAGTCAATCCTGTTGATGGAAATCCGTTAATTACTATTCCACCTTCAATGTTTATTGGAATTATTTCTCTCACATCAATTTCTGAATTCATATGTTTAGTATGATATAGGTAGTTATAATTTTTTAAACTGTGATTAAGAAAACTTTAAACCACAAATAAAACACCAATTTCAACATGACTGAAAAAATCAAAGTGGCATTGGTAGGAATAGGAAACTGTTTTTCAGGACTAATACAAGGAATAGAGTATTATCGTAAAAATCCATCACAGGAAGTAATTGGAATAATTCATGATAAATTAAGAGATTATGGAATACATGATATTGACTTTGTTGCTGGTTTTGATGTTGGGGAAAACAAAATTGGCAAATCCATCAATGAGGCAATATATGAATCCCCAAATATGGTAAATTGGATTGCTAAGGACGATATGCCAAAAACCGAGTCTAAAGTCTTTGAAAGTCCAGCTCTTGATGGTGTGGGAATTTGGGTTGAAAATAAAGTCAATCCTATTGAAAGCGGAAAATCACAGGAAGAATTAGAACAGGAAATTAAAAAAACATTAAAAGAAACTGGAGTAGAGATAATTGTTTCATATCTTCCAGTTGGTTCAGAGAAAGTAACACAATTTTGGGCACAGATTTGCCTTGATACTAATACTGCTTTTGTAAATTGCATGCCTGCATTTATTGCATCTGATAAAGAATGGGCACAAAAATTCACTGAAAAAAACATTCCTATAATTGGTGATGACATAAAAGGGCAAGTTGGTGCAACAATTGTTCATAGAACTTTAGCAAGGCTTTGTGACGAACGAGGAACCAAAATTGAGAAAACATACCAGATTAATGTTGGAGGTAATACTGATTTTCTTAATATGAAGGAGCAGGAGAGATTAGTTAGTAAAAGAATATCAAAAACTGAGAGTGTTCAAAGTCAACTTACTGAAAGATTAGAAGATGACAAAATTTATGTTGGACCTTCTGATTTTATTCCATTCTTAGGTAATACCAAATTAATGTTTATGAGAATTGAAGGTAGACAATGGGCTAATATTCCATATAATATGGAAGTTAGGCTTGAAGTTGATGATAAAGCAAATTCAGCTGGAATAGTGATTGATGCAATACGATTAGCAAAGATTGCTTTAGATAGAGGTCTGGGTGGACCTATAATACCTGCAAGTGCATATCTAATGAAACACCCAATTCAACAAATGACTGATCCTGTTGCTAAAAGTGAACTTGAAAAGTTTGTAAAAAGTGATTAAATTTTATTTCAAACTTATTAGTAGCACTACAAAGTTTGTTAGCCAAGTCAATTAAACTTGTTAGCACAAATTATGGAACTCAAAAGATGCTAAATTTTATTGGTTCATATAAGAAAAGTAGAAATTTTTGGCTTCAAATCATTTGGATTTAAAAATACTATCGTTGATTTTGAACCAGGATTAGTCTCTATTTCAGGTCCAAATGGTTCAGGAAAAAGTAATATCCTAGATGCAATAATTTTTGCACTTGGCGAAAATAGGCCTAAAACAATGCGTGCACCTAATCTACGATCATTAATTCATGATATTGAAGGAAGTACTAGAAGAGGACCAAAAATGGCTCGTTCAAGTGTTCATTTTGATAACATCGATAGAAAAATACCAATTGATTCTGACACTGTAACAATAACTAGAGAAATGAATGATAAAGGTGATAATATCTATTATTTAGATAAAACCAAGGTTCAAAGACAAAAAATCCTAGAATTAATGGAACTTGCGAATGCAGGATTGAATCAGATGAATGCAGTTCAACAAGGAACTGTAACTAGAATTTCTGAAATGAATGGTGATGAAAAACGAGTGGTTATTGAGGATCTAATTGGTTTATCAGCATTTGACGAAAAGAAAAAAGAGGCAGAAAAACAACTGTTTGACGCAGATCAAAAACTAGCAATAGCACTTGCAAGAATGGGTGAAGTTAAGAAACGTATTGATGATTTAGAAATAGACAGAAATCACAAATTACGTTATGATCTAATTGAACGAGAACTTAATAGATTTAAGGCAATATCAGCTGCAAGTAATCTTAAAGCACTTACAACTGAAAAAACATCTAAAGAAAAAACACAAAACGCATTCAATTCTGAAAGAAAGCATTTTGAAGAAGAACGCTCAGGTATTAGAAAAGAACATTCTGAGCTCCAAAATGAAAAAAATAAATTTCTGGATGAAACAAATTCTTATAATCAGGCAAAATCTAAAATTGATTCTGAATTAAGTGGTGTAAAACAAACTTTTGATGGAGCAGAAAGTAAAATAATTACTAGCAAAAAACGATTATCTCAAATTGATACTAGAATACCAGAACTAACTCCAATCTTAACTGAATTAGAAAATGAACAAACTACTTTAACGTTACAAATAGATGAACAGAAAAAACTCATAAGTTCATTACGTCAAAATAAAAAAGAAATTGATGATGAATCAGAATCAGTTAATTCACGAAGATCAGAAATCTTAAAAAAACAATCTCATATTTCAGGTCAAAAGCGTGACGTTGATACTAAAATATCTAATCTAACAAATAAAATAACTACTGCAAAACTACTGACCGGTAGACTTGATTCTGAAATTACAGACATATCTGAAAAATTTTCTACAAATTCAGTTAAACAAGAAAATATTATTGCTCATCTTGATTATCTACAAAAACAGAAAAATAAACTAGAGCATGCAGTATCAAATCATAAATTAACTATTCATGAAATTAAGCAACGTATACAAACTAATGAGTTAAAAAAACAAAAACTAGAAAATGAAACATCTGAATTATCATCAATAATTGATGTTTCATCTAAAGGAGCTAACAAATATGAAACAAAAATTAAATTTGTAAAAGGAATAATGCATGAGGATTATTCAATTTCAAAATTAAAACATGACACAGAGAATCTTGGGATTGAGGGTTTAGTTTATGAAATTCTATCATGGGATAAAAAATATGAGCGTTCAGTTTTAGCTGTAAGTTCAGATTGGATTAAGGCAGTAGTTGTAAAGGATTTTTCCACGTTAATTTCTCTCGCTGAATCTGTAAGAAACAAAAAACTTCCAAAACTCAAAATAATTCCATTAGAGGCAATTCCTGATTTTAAATTAGATATACCTAATGATCCTGCAATTATTGGTATATTATCTGATTATGTATCATGTGATAGTAAATTCAATTCACTCAAGACATTTCTATTTGGTAATGTATTACTTGTTAATTCTCGTAATTCTGCAATAAAAATATCAAAATTAGGTTACAAAACTATTACATTAGATGGAGAATTCTTTGAAGCTAAAGCATCTGCTGTTGTTATTGATATAAATTCCAAAATTTCCAAATTAACTAAAATCATCAATATGAGTGATTCAGTAGAGGGTCTCCAGACTATGATTTCTACTTTACGTCATACCATGCAGAAAAAGAATAATTTAATTAAAAAATATCAACATTCATTAAAAATTCATAATGATAGGCTTAATCTATCTGAACAAGGATTAACAGTTTCTCATAATACTTTTTCAGATATAAAACAGAAAATTACTTCAGGAACAAAAACATTAGAACAATTCCAAACCAGAAATAAACAATTAGAAAGAAAAAAAGATCGTTTGTCTACTGAATTAATTAAGCAAAAATCACATTTAGAATCACTTGAAACTCAAATTCAATTAGTAAGAGAAAATTATGCTGATCCACAAATGGATAGTATTGCAAATGAACTAAAATCACTCAATGAACAATACACTAATTCTATGACCAGACAAAATACTTTTCATACAGAATCAAAGGAAAAAGAAAATCAACTTGTAACTTTGTTGACATCTTTAACAAAGAATAAAAACGAACATAGAATATCACAACAAGAATATTCATCAATAAAGAATGAAAAATATCATCTTGAAGTAGAAATAAGAAAGGCAGAAAAAGAAAGAACACTCGCAGACGAGGAATTAATCATATTAAGAGAGAAAGAGCAGGAACTTATATCAACTTCTGGAACATCTGTTGAAAAAATGAAAGAGTTTGATGATAAGATAGAAGTACTACATGAAAAAGAGCGTAATCTTACACGAGAAATTGGTATACGTGAAAGAAAATCTGATGGTTTGAATCGTGATCTAATCGATCTTACACAAAAAGAGACAAAAATCAAATTAATGTTAGAAACATTTGGTTTTGATGCAAACATTGAAGTTTTTGATGTTTCCTCTCTAATTTCATCTCTTGAGAATGAGCAAAGTAGGCTTAAATCATCATTAAATGCGGGTGCACCATCACAGTTCATTGAGATTGCATATGGTTATAGATCCTCATCAGCAAACAAGAATATCCTAGAGAAAGAAAGAAACAAGATTGTCTCCTTTATAGAATCTGTTGAAAAAGATAAACGTCAGACATTTTTGGATGCGTTTGATACAGTAGATAAGGAAATTCGTGATGCATTCTCAAAAATGACTGGTGGTAATGCATGGCTGGAATTAGAAAATGAAGATGACATATTTTCATCGGGTCTAAATTATATTATTCAATTCCCAGATAAACCAAAACGTGAATCAACATCAATAAGTGGTGGTGAAAAAACACTTGCTGCAATAGTATTTGTTTTGGCACTACAAAAATTGAATCCCTCACCATTCTATCTATTTGATGAAGTAGATGCACATCTCGATGCACCAAATGCTAAAAAACTATCAAACATAATAAAAGATCGTTCTAAAGGCAGTCAATTCATTATGGTTTCATTAAAGGATTCTGTTGTAGAAAAAGCTAGATTAATTTATGGAGTATTTCCAAAAGGTGGAGTTTCAAACGTTGTAAAATATAAAGATAAAAAAATGTTAAACTTGGAAGAAGAATCTACCATTACTAGTTAGGTATCTGTCTGCCAGCCTATTGTTTTTTCTTTGTATAGGTTTTTTGGATCAGGTATTGAAATTGCATCAATCAATGCTTTTGTATAGGGATGTTTTGGATTTGTTAGAATATCACGAGTTTGACCTGATTCCATAATTTCACCTGCGTACAAAATTATAATTTTATTTGCAAAGTATTTTGCAGTTGCAAGATCATGTGTAATATAAATAAATGAAATATTTTTCTTCTTTTGAATCCCACTCATTAACTCTAAAATTTCTCCACGGACAGAAACATCCAACATTGAGACAGGTTCATCTGCAATAATCACTTTAGGATTAGTAACCAATGCCCTAGCTATAGCCACCCTCTGTCGTTGTCCTCCCGAAAGCATATGTGGAAATTTTCCAATTATTTCTTCTGCAGGTTCTAGTTTTACTTGCTTTAATGTTTCTAAAACAATTTTATGTCTTTCTTCTTTATTACCGATATTATGAATTTCTAATGGTTCATTTACTATATCAAAAACTTTCATTCTAGGGTTCATAGAATCGTATGGATCTTGATAAACCATCTGACATTGACCTCTAAATTTTTTTAGATTATCTGAATCATTGAGTATTTCTTTACCTTCAAAGTAAATTTTACCTGAATCAGGCTCAATTGATCTTAGTATTAATTTTGCAATTGTTGATTTTCCAGAACCTGATTGACCAGCTATTGCTAATATCTCACCTAAACCAAGTGAAAAATTAACATTTTTTACTGCTTTAACTACATTAGAATTTTTGTGAAAAAGTCCATTTTTATGGAAAGTTTTGTTTATATTCTCCACTCTTAGAATTTCATTCAATACATTACGTGCTTATAACTGATATATGAAATGTTCAGTGTACTAGTATAAAACTTGAATAAGAAATTTATGCTTGTTAAAAATTTATTTTGAGATATGAATTCAAAAATTGTACAAGGGCAAATTACATATGAAAAAATAAATGTTAGCGATAATTTAAAATATTTCAAACCTAGTATTTCAAAAAAACAAAAAACATTTTCCGAAGAAATTTCCATTTCATTGTCTAAAATACCAAAATCAATCAGTCCAAAGTATTTTTATGATAAATATGGTTCTGAGTTATTTGATAAAATTTGTTTATTACCTGAATATTATCCATTTAATTCTGAAATAGAAATTTTACAAAAAATTGAGAAAAAATTGCTTCCATATCTATCTAATGAATTTCATCTAGTAGAATTAGGAAGTGGTTCTTCGGTAAAGACCAGACTTTTAATTGATGTTCTCTTAAAATCCCAAAAACATTTACAGTATTTCCCAATAGATATATCTGAAATTTTGAGTCAAAGTGCTAAAAATCTCTGCATGGATTATGAAAATCTCACAGTAACTGGTGTAGTTGATACTTTTGAGAATGGTCTTGATTTTATTGAACATTATGATGATAAATCTAATCTTATAACATTTCTTGGTTCAAGTTTTGGAAATTTTGAGAAGAATGAAGGAATATTGTTTCTTCAAAAAATCAACAATTTAATGAAATCTGATGATCTATTTCTAATTGGATTGGATTTGAAAAAAGATCAACAGGTGTTACATAATGCATATAACGATTCACAAAAAATAACCGCAAAATTCAATCTAAATGTTCTAAAACGAATAAATGATGAATTGGATGCAGATTTCAATTTAGAGAATTTTGAACACCATGCCATCTATAATGAAGACAAAGGCAGAATTGAGATGCATCTACGTTCATTATCCGAACAATATATCACAATTCCAAAATCTGATTTATCTATAACTCTTGCAAAAGATGAATTAATTCATACTGAGAATTCCCATAAATTCTCTATTTCACAAATAGAACTTACATTGCAGAAATCAAATTTCAAAAAAATTGAAATGTGGTTTGATTCACGAAACTATTTTGCTCTTATCTTGGCAAAGAAAATCTAAATATCTTCAACACATCTAAATCCAGAAATTAACCATCTCTCATCTAATCTGAAAAAGTTTCTGTAAGATCCTCTAATTGATTTTGATGGGGTTCCAAATGATCCTCCACGTAAAACTTTTTGATTTGTAAACCATTTGTCATTATATTCGTCAAATCCACTTTTGAAACCAGGATATCCCATAAATTCTGATGATGTCCATTCCCAAACATCTCCTATCATTTGATAACATCCATAATTGCTCTTTCCATTTTCATATGCGCCCACTTCACTACAATTCCATACGTTTGATTCTAACAAGTTGGCATGCTTTGATGTTGGTTTTTCATTCCCCCATGGGAAAATAGTCTTAACTGATTTTTCCTTATTCCATAATGCTGCTTTTTCCCATTCTGCTTCTGTTGGCAATCTTTTGTTCGCCCATTTACAATATGCACTAGCCTCATAGAAGCTTACATGACAAACGGGTTCATTTGGATTAATTTCTCGTTTTCCTGCAAAATCTTTAGTAATCCATTTTGTTCCATCTTTTTCCCAATACATTGGTGATTTCCATTCATTTTCTTTTACAGCATCCCAACCATCTGAAAGCCAAAATGAGTAATCGTCATAACCTCCATCATTCATGAATTTCAAATATTCTGCATTACTAACCAAAAAATTGTCAATTTTGTAATCATTCAGATATATTTTATGTTCTGGAAGTTCTATGTCGTAGCAATAATCGTCACCTGAATATCCCATATCATATATTCCTCCATCAATCTCAATGCTCTTCTTTCCATTATTTTTGGCAGTCATTGGTTGTTCTTTTTGAGGTGGTCTATACTGCTCTCCCAAAAGATGCTGTAAATCATAGACTAAAAGCTCTTGATGCTGACATTCATGGTGTATTGCCATTGTAAATAAATAAGATACTTCTTTCTCTAATGGTTTACTTATCACATCTCTAACTTTATTTGTAATTACATCAAAATATTCCAAAATTTCATCAACTGTAGGTCTAGACATAACTCCTCTTTTTGATTTATCATGAGGTTTTCCAAATTGATTATAATAGGAATTTAGATACTCTGATAATTCATTTGAATAAAATTTGTAATCTTTTTGTGTTTTGTTTAATACAATTTCATTTAACCAACTCACGTGTCCAATATGCCATTTTGGAGGACTCGTGAACATTGCAGTTTGCACACCATAATCGTCTCTTTCTAAATTTCTTACTAACGCTAATGTCGTTTTTCTTGTTTCATTGAAAGATTCTAAAAGATAATTTTGTGATTGTTGTTCAAGTGTCATACATTAATTGAAATTTTTTGAATATATTTGGCTTTTGCAATTATTCTTTCATTACACAGCAGGTGGAATTATTGATATTACGCATTGCCCACCAAATTGAAAATGTTAATGCTCCAATTGATATTAGTTTTAGTTCCAATCCTTGTAAAGGGAATATAGCTAATCCACCAATTATTCCAAACAATGCTGAAAGAGATGTTGTACATGCTGGACACCCAGGAGTAAATGCTGTCAGCATACCACCAAAAATTGCTGATGATCCACTTTTTTTAATATTATTTGCTCTTTGTGTTTTGATATTATACACTACTAGTGAAATATTGATTCCACCCAAAACTGCTACAATGAATGTAAGTATAATTGATGCTGCAATATATACTGGCATTATGGAGATATCTACATCGAAATGTGCTATAGCGCTAGATAATGTTAGAAAATAATATAATAATCCTATTATGAAGCCAGAAACTATTGCAATTCCTGCAAAAACAGGTTGTTTTAAAATATCTTTTATAGTCATTTTTAACATCATTGTACTCATTCATCTGTTTATTCTTAAAAATTTTTGTAACCGATAAGAATTAAAATTAATCTAATATTATCTAATTAATGGACTATAGATTAACTAAGGAAGATAAGGAGAGAATAGATCTTCTAAATGAGGTTCAAAAAAACAAATTCAGAAATTTAAGCCTTGAACAATTGATACGGTTTCAAGAACTTATTGAAAAGAAGGACTATAGTCATGAAAAAAAGGCAAACAAATCAAAGACCAAATTACTCAAGCAAATTAATATTGAGATTTACAAGCGTGACGATTCAGCAATTTGGAAATAATCTTGTGAGATCTATGGTAGATCGTATTACATACAAATAATCATCACACATAGCATTGTCATGTCAAACAGTCTTGCTAATGAATCGAGCCCATATCTTTTACAGCATAAAGATAATCCAGTTAATTGGTATTCTTGGAATGATGAATCATTACAAAAAGCAAAATCTGAAAACAAGCCAATATTTCTAAGTGTGGGATATAGTTCATGTCACTGGTGCCATGTGATGGCACACGAATCTTTTGAGAATGATGATGTTGCAAAAATAATGAATGAGAATTTTATTAACATCAAAGTCGATAGAGAAGAACGACCTGACATAGATGATATTTATCAAAAAATATGTCAGATGTCAACTGGGCAGGGTGGATGGCCATTAAGTGTATTCCTAACTCCAGAACAACGCCCATTTTATGTTGGAACATATTTTCCCGTACTTGATTCATATGGTCGTCCTGGGTTTGGAAGTCTTTGTAGACAATTAGCACAAACATGGAAAGAAAAACCAAAAGAAATTGAATCTGCAGCTGACAATTTAATGACAAATCTATCTAGATTAGAACGAGTTACAGAATCATCGCAAATTACTAAGTCAATACTTGATGAGGCTGCAGTTAATCTTTTACAAATTGCAGACACTACATATGGTGGATTTGGTCAAGCACCAAAATTTCCAAATGCATCTAATCTATCATTCATGTTAAGATATTGGAAACTTTCTGGAATATCCAAATTCAAGGATTTTGCCTTATTGACTCTTAAAAAAATGGCAAAAGGTGGAATATTTGATCAGATAGGTGGTGGATTTCATCGTTATTCAACTGATGCACGATGGCTTGTTCCACATTTTGAAAAAATGCTATATGATAATGCATTACTACCAATTGTTTATTCAGAAGCATATCAAATAACAAAAGATAATTTTTTCTTAGATGTAGTTACAAAAACTCTTGATTATGTAATTCGTGAGATGAAAATTAGTCCAGGTGTTTTTTGTTCAGCACAAGATGCAGATACGAATGGTGAAGAAGGTCAAACTTTTGTATGGAAAAAAAGAGAAATAGAAGAAATTTTAGGCAGTGATTCAGAGATTTTCTGTATTTATTTTGATGTAACAGACGGTGGAAATTTTGAAGGAAACACAATTCTTGCAAATAACATAAACATATCTCCACTTGCATTCAAATTTGGTAAAACAGAAGATGAGGTAAATAAAATTATTTCAGAAGGATTAGTCAAATTACTTCAGATTAGAAACAAACGACAGCAACCAGGTAAAGATGATAAAGCACTTACTGCATGGAATGGGTTAATGATTTCAGCATTTGTTAAAGGATATAGAATATCTGATAATCCAGAATATCTTAATGCTGCTATTGATGCAACTAGTTTCTACCGTGCACAATTTGAAAAACATGGATTTTTACATAGAGTATTCAAAAATGATGAAACAAAACTTAATGCATACTTGGATGATTATGCATATCTTGCAAATTCGGCGCTTGATGTGTTTGAAATTACAGGCGAATCAAAGTATCTATATTTTGCAGAAAAACTTAGTGACTATCTAATTGAACATTTCTGGGATGATAAGAATGGGAATTTTTTCTTCACTGCTGACAATCATGAAAAACTAATCATCAGACCAAAGAGTAATTATGATTTATCTATGCCATCAGGAAACTCTGTTGCTGCAAATGCACTATTGAGGCTGTATCATTTAATCAATGAGAAAAGATTTCAAACCATTACTCAAAAAATACTTGAATCACAAGCAATGTCGGCAGCAGAGAATCCATTTGCATATGGTTATCTTTTAAATGTGTTATATCTCAATATTGTAAAACCGACCGAAATCACTATTCTTGGTTCACAAAATTCAAAGGACTTGCATAGAACATTAAACAAAAAATTTCTACCAGAATCAATAATTGTACAAATAAAGAACGATGAGAATCTTTCAATGTTATCGAAATTTCCTTTTTTTGCAGGAAAAGAATTCCCAAAATATGAACCATTTTACAGTGTATTTGTATGTAAAAATTTTACTTGTTCACTACCATTGTCAGATTTATCAGATATAGAAAAAGTACTCTAGACAATTTTCAGATCAATCTGTAATCTTTGTCCTACTTGAGGTCGTCCCATTTTCTCATATCTATTTTTTGGTAATGTAATTGCAACAGAAGTTTGTGCATAGCTTTTTAATTTGATTGTTGGCTGTGCTTGAAGAATTGCTTCTAATAATGGCATTACTTGCTGTTTTGTATCAGTATCTAATTTTTTCGAAACATTTTCCATGATTAATTGTTTTTGAGATACTGGTTCAGTTTGAACATCTTCTACAAGTGTAATTTGGACAACATTTCCATTATCAACTATCTGTGTGATTTTGTAGGCAATTATTTCTGACATATTTTAGTAATCTTTCTTTGAAATTTATCTTTATGCCTTTTTTGGCTCTAATGATTCTTTAATTTTATTGGCATTTGCTTTTACTAATTCATAAAATTCTTGCATATCTTCTAATTCCACATTAATTCCTTGATTTGAGTAAATCTGTAAAAAACTTGAATAAACTATACCTACAATTATTCCAAAAGCAGTGTCATTTTTTGAATCTGTTATATCACTATATTCTTCTGCGATTTGTATGTATGAACTTGATTCATTAATATAATATTCTAGTAAATCTTCTAAAAATTTTTTATTATTATCAGAAATTGTCATTGTGTATTAGAACTATTATTGTTATAATAGTCAACCTCGTTTTTCTTTATGTAATTTACTATTAGTTACTAATGAAATAATACCTGTAATTTTTTCAGGATTTCTTGAAAATAAAACATATGATGATACTGATACAACTAATAGTAAACCACTTCCTAATGGAAATTCTGGAACCACTGTGTATTCATCTGATTCTGCAGTAATACTATAATCTACTGCATGTATTGACTGGCTTTTTTCATGAAATGGAATTATGAATGAATTGCTATCTCCTGCTCGTAAAAAATCAGGCTTTGTGTATGTTTGTGAAACTGTTACAACGTTACCATCTCTATCGTAAAGTGTGGCAACCACCTTGATCATATTTGCCGTACTGTCACCTCTATTTTCTAATATTCCAGTAATTACTGTGTTATTATGATTGTCTTTAGTTAACACTGCTGATGAAATTTCAATTACTTGTTTTTTTGGTTCTGTTATTTTATATTGTAAATTAAGTTTGTAATCTTTAATCATTTCACCATTTACATCTTGTATTAAAATATCAAATGCCCCTTTCATTTCAGGCATTATTATATTTGAAATTGTATTACTTGAAATTTCACCAATATTAGCGTCATTTTCATCTATTAATGTGGCAGAAATTTGAATTTGATTTAATGGCACTTTTGAATTATTTTCTATTTCACCTATGATATGCAATAATCCATCATCGTCAATATATTTTTGATCGTTTTGTATTGCTACATCAGCGTAAGCTACTTGACCAATAATTAACAGAGGAATTAAAAAAATAATTTTTTTCATATTTTTAATGATTTCATATCTTTAAAGATTTTATGGGTCTGGGTTCTTTGCACTATTATATGATGTTAGTCCTGCTAATTCATATTCAAAAGATTGTTGAAGAATTTCATTAGATCTAATTTTTTCACTTTCATCTCCAAATTCTATCCAATTAATTAGATGTACATCACTTTCTAATTGTGACTCAGTTGACAGTTTGAATAGCTTGACAGCACCTGAAAATGTATCTGGAATTTGCAATGTATCATATTTTGAAATTATACCATTCATATTTTTTATGTGTGTTTCTGATAATTTCAGAATTTCACTCTTTGTAATACTATTTTCTTCCCACATTCTGACGTTGGAATAAAAACTTGATTGCTCATTTTTTAGTTCTTCTTGAATTATTTGCAAATCGTTACCAAAATTATATCCACGTATTTTTCCCTGTTCTGCGGAATAAAAATAAAAAATTGTTATTCCTATTAGAATTATTGCTATCAAAACAGTGAATCTTTTTTTTGATCCCTTACTTTTTTTGGTTTTCTTTACCAACTTAATCTATGTATTTGCCAGTTTCATCAGATTTTAGTTCAACGGTAAATTCCGTGCCACTGATAAAGGATTCACCTCTAACAGTTCTAATTCTTGCTATTACTAGTTCATGAGGCCATATTTCTACTACTATTTGGCCAACTTCTGGATTTTCAGGAGCATCAACAATTTTAATATCTCCTTTTTTTACTCCACATTCTTGAATCTTCTTTAAACTGTGTTCTATTAATGGCTCTGGATCATTATGACTTAATGCCCATACGGTTCCTGTATATTCTATTTGTTGCATTTTAATTTCTCACTTTACTTTTATCCAGATTTAACAACATTTAATGTCATAGTACTAACTATTCTAGACAGTCGTCTAATTTTCATTGAAACTGTTTTTTCAAAATCTTCTTGATCACTACCATGAATCTCTGCAATAATATCATATGCACCAAATGTAACATATGCATTTTTTACTTGTGATACCTGTTTTAATTCATCTAGAATATATTCTTCGGCACCCAAATCACAATTTAATAATACAAATCCAACATGCATTTTCTTCTTATTATTGTCTAATAGTACTATTCTTTAAATGTTCAAAAACTATTGATGTTTTACCATCTTTTACGACTTGGATTTCTTCTTCCATCTCTATTTCCATCTCTACTAGAAGATGAAGACTGAGTAAATCTTTTCTTTTTGTATTGGTCTCTTGCAGGACCGTCTCGTGCACTACCATTTCTGTTGTTTCCACCAAATCTTCGTCCACCAGAACTATAACTTCTTCTAAATTTTCCACCATATCCAGAACGTATCTGTGGTGCAATTCTTCGTCCAACTTGTCGTTTTAATGGGTCTGGAATATTAATCTCGATTCCTAATTTTTGATTTAGATCAGTCATATCTGATTTTACTTGTTTTTTAATAATATTCCAATCACCAACTGAAGAATATGACACTAATGTGATAGCATTACCTTTTGCTCCTGCTCGTGCAGTTCGACCAATTCTGTGAAAATAAACCATATCCTGATTTGGAACATCGTAATTGACCACCAATCCAACTCTTGGCACATCTATACCTCGTGCAGCAACATCTGTAGCTACTAAAATATCGGCACTATTTTTTCTGAATTTTGACATTGAATACTCTCTTTTATTTTGAGACATATCTCCTTCTATTGCTACTACATTGAATCTTGCTTTTTGTAGATCTCTTGCAACGTTTCTAGTACGAATTTTTGTAGAACAAAATACAATTGTTTGTCCTTTTTTATTTTCTTTGATAAACGTAGTTAGATACTTTTGTTTTTCTCTATCTTTAATAACTAAAAATGATTGGTTTATTCCTTCCCCACTTAGATCATCTGCATCTATTAGAACTCTTTTTGGTTCATTGAGATATTTTTCTGATAGTCTTAAAATTTCAGCTGGCATTGTTGCAGACCATAATGAAGTGATTCTATTTTCTGGAACTCGTTCTAATACAAATTCAATATCATCAATAAATCCCATATCTAGCATAACGTCTGCCTCATCAAGTGCTAAAAATTTAATATTATTCACTTTGACTGTACCTCTGTTAATATGATCAATTAATCTTCCTGGAGTTGCAACAACAACTTCTGGTTTATTTCTTAACGCATCAAGTTGTATTCCCATGCCTTGTCCACCATAAACTGTAGCGATTTTAATCCCAGTGAACTTTCCCACTTTTCTAAGTTCTGCGGTAATTTGCATGGCAAGTTCTCTTGTAGGTGCAATGATCAATCCTTGTATTCCGCCATTGTTGAGAATATGTTCTAACATTGGTATTCCAAACGCTGCTGTTTTACCAGTTCCTGTATGTGCTTGACCTATTACATCATTGCCATCTAGTAGTATTGGTATTGTTTGAGCTTGAATTGGAAATGGAACATTAAATCCTAATTCCTGTATTCCCTCCAGTATGGTTTTTTTTACTTTTAATTCATCAAATGTTTTCATTTCTCTATCTTAAAGCAATGACAGAGAAAGCATTTGCTTAATCTATCATTATTTCTGTTTTTTTTGCTTTTTCTTTGTCTAATAAACCAATGCTTCAATTGTAATGACGGATTTGGTTAATTTGTTAAATCAATAGTTTGAGATTATTTATAACGTTGATTTTTCTAAATAACTTATGGAAGATAAAAAAATCAAAGAAGAATTAGATGAGCATTTTGAACCTGAATCTTCAGGAATTTCATGCGAGTCTTGCCCAATTGACTCTGTAATCCAAAAAATATTAGGTATATTTAGGAACAAAAACTAGATTTTTTGATAGGTTTTTTAATTAAAAATTGATTATTATTGTATGGTAGATAAGAAAAAACTAATAGTTGTAATTGTAGGAATTGCAATAGTTTCTGCATTAGGAGCTTCTTTTTCATCATATGTTGATCAGGTTGATCAAATGACGCAAGATATTCAAGATGAATCAGAAGTATCGCCTGTTAGTCTTCCACCACTTTTGGGTTCACAAACTGCACCTGTGACAATTATAGAGATGGGTGATTATCAATGTGAAATGTGTAAACGATGGTATGATGAAAGTAGACCAAAAATTATTGAGAATTTTATTGATACAGGAAAAGCTAACATGTTTTTTATTGACTATCCTATCCTAGGTATTGATTCAGCATTAGCTGCAGAGGCAACATATTGTGCAGATGATCAAGGCAAGTATTGGGATTATCATGTTACTCTTTATGACTATCAAGGTCACATGAATTCTGGTTGGGCAAATGCTGAAAGATTAAAGTCGTTTGCATTTAACCTTGATTTGAATATGGATGAATTTGAAGAATGTCTTGATTCTAGTAAATACGATCAACGCGTCAAATTAAACTGGCAAAAGGCATCAGCTGGTGGTGCAAATAGCACTCCAACATTCATCATTGTAAATACTGAAACTGGTAACGAAGAAAAAATTGTTGGTGCTCAGCCTTATGCTGTTTTTGAAAAAGTAATAAATTCGATGTTATAGTTGTTTAGTATACTTAGACTCATTTTTTCAAATTATATCTATGTCTGTCTGGCACTAACTGTTTTTACAGTAATGTTGATTCCGTTATTAATAATTTCAGAACATTTGTTTCTTGAGCCATACATAATTTTTTCAATTTATCCTGAATCCATTGTAAATTTTTCATTAATTTTAATTCTGTCTATTTTTGCAGGAATTGTAATATCTATGAACATTTTTAGAATTAGACAAATTAAAAAGACCAATAAAATTGGTGTTAGTTTATTCGGTACAATAATCGGCGCATCCGCAGGAGTATGTAGTTGTGGACCAATTGGTTTCTCAATAATTACAACATTTGGAACTGCTGGTGGAATTGCAACTGCATTTTTAGATATATATGAAATTCCTTTGAGAGTAATTTCAATTGGAATTTTAATTGTTGTATTTTTTACTTCATTAAAATCGTTAAAAAATGAATGTGAAATTAAGTCATAATTGAGTCACTATATTTGTTAAATTTTTGTAATACAAAAAGACATTTTTTTCAACCAAGTAGACTATCCATGCACACTGTAAACATAGTCATGTCAAAGATCTTTATCCCAATACGCCCGTCAAGAAGTACTAGTGAAGTTGATGAACTAGACGAAGCAGAAGAAGATTGAAAAATTCTAATTTATTTTAGTGAATGACTTACTTGGAACCTCTAATTCTTTGAAGATTTTTGGTTGGATGATTTTACCTAATACTTCAATTCCTGTGATAGTTCGAAAACTTGGCTTGCTAAAAAATGAATTAGCGTCAACAGCAAAAACATTGTGATTTTTGACAGCTCTTAATGAATTCCATTCTAAATTATTTTCTAAGATATTTTTGTATTCTTTGATAGTTCTTTCTACATTGAATCCACATGGCATTAAAATCAGCATGTCAGGATCTGTATTTTTTATATCATTGATTGTCATTTTCCTTGAGTGCTCTCCTTTCTCACTTATGAGATTTTTTGCTCCAACAAGTTCTATCATTTCTGGTATCCAATGACCTGCAGTAAAGAATGGGTCTATCCATTCTATTGCAATAACTTTTGGTTCATCAATAAATTTTTTATTTTTTAAATATTCAATTTTAATTTGTAATGATTCCACTAATTTTCTACCTTTTGTCTCAATTCCAATTTTTTTTGAAATATCAATAATTGTTAATAATATTTCATTAATATTGTGTGGATCCATAGTAAAGACATCTGGTTTTTTATCTAGAATATTAATTGCATCATTAACTTGGTTTGTATATGCAGAGCAAACTTGACAAATTTCCTGTGAAATTATTAAATCTGGATTTGCATTTATCAAGTTTTTAGAATTTAATCTAAAAATGTCTTCTCCATTTGAGATTAACTCACTAATTTTTTCATCAATTTGTTTACTAGATAATTTTTCTGGATCAAAAACACTTTCAATAACACGTGGCTTTAGTTTTGCATTTTTTGGATATAGGCATTCATGTGTAGTCCCATATAGTTTATCTTGGCAACCAAGTTCAAAAATTAATTCTGTCGCACTTGGCAAAAATGATACAATTCTTTCGATTGACATATCATTACAACAATTTAGTTTTGCTTCTTTCGTCTTTTTTTGAATTAAAGAAATTCATTATTACTATTGCAATTGAGACTATTCCAGTCACAACTAATATGATCTCAAGCGTACTTATCATTGAGTGAGAAATCGCAGATTCAACAGATATACCGGTGATTTCTGACATGGCAAAAACATATGAAAAAATAAAATAATTTGTAGCCCAATGAATCAATATTGCAGTAATTAATCCATATCTATAGTACACCCAACCAATTATTATCCCACTAACTGCAGCCTGAGTAAATTTGCCCACACTCCATGGTTCACCTGAAATTATATGAGCTACACCAAAAAATACTCCAACTAGTGTAATTAGTAAAATAGCTTTTTTGTTGTTAACTATATCTAAATTTTTATGCGGATGCCATAATGAGTAGAAGAATGATTTGAGTGAAGATTTGTATGCATACATAAGAAACAACGGTATTCCAATCAGTATTACTCTAAAACCAATTTCTTCAGTTATAGGTGCAAGAGTTAGTGATAAAAAGAAAATTAAATCGTTGGATAGTTCTGGTGGCTCTATAAAAATACCAAAGCTCTCTTGAACAAAATTAATAGTGCCTGAAATTACTACAAGAATTGAAAACCATTTAATTATTATTACAAGATAATTTGTGTCTTTGATTTTTTCTTCTTTTATTAGTAGTTCACTGATTATAGTTAGAAAATTTTTTTTTGGTCCAAGTATTGAAATTGTGAATAAAATTGCAAATATGCTCCACAATATTACAAATGCATCGCCTAATTGATATTCAAATGGAATTTCCATGTTTATACCTGCAATAAATAAATCAAATTTTTCTAATGGAAAACCAAAATCTATATTGTCACCAATTTCAGAATTAAAAACAACATATGCACCAATAGGAAACGATGCGATCATTAAACCAAATACAATAGAAACTAAAGCCGAATATGGAATTCCAACTGTCTGTAGAAGTTTTTCTAGAATTGCCACAATCTTTCTAATGAAGTTCTATAGTATCTTCAGCAAATCCTAGATTGACAAGTGTATCTTTGATTGTTTCTCTATGATCACCCTGTAGGAAAATATAACCTTCTTTGGCAGTACCACCACATGCGTATTTACTTTTTAATTCTTTAGCAACGCTTTCTAAATTGTTAATTTTTGGGTCTAATCCTTCAATCATGGTTCCTTTTTTTTTAAAGCGTCTAGTTTCTAATCTTATAATTATATGATTACTATCTTTATCTAAATCTCCACAGGCGCACAAGTCATCTGGTAGTCCACAAGTATTACAAATTACCGCCATTGGTTCGAAAATGTTTGTTAATACACATTATTAAGCCTTGACGAAATCGAATCATTTAATCGTATAACTAAATTTTTTTATGGATAAAATCTACTATCTTTATGTCAAAAGGACTTACAAAAAAGGCAGTTGATATGCTACTTGGTGGTGCAACACTTCTAAGTGAACCGTGCCCATATTGCAAGGGAGTACGTGTTATGAAAGATGGAAACGCATTATGTATCAATTGTGGTAGTGAACCAGAACAAAAACCAATTGAGCCTAAATTACCAACATCAGATCCATCAACTATTGAAAAACTAGAAAAAAAACTAAGTGAACTTACAGATGAATTATCAAATGAAAAATCGCATGATAAGCAGCAATCTATCTTAAAATCAATTAACCTACTTATAGAAACAATAGAAAAGGTAAAAAATTAGAACAAAAGTTTTTATTCTATTTTCCTTGAGCCAATTTAAATGGCTGATAAAAAGAGTAATGCTGCACTACCTGCATCAAGTGCTGGATTACTAAGATTTTTTGAGGATGAAACTAGAGGGGTAAAAGTTTCACCAAAAATTGTTGTTTTAATTCCTATTAGTTTAATTGCTGTTTCTTGGGCAATAGAAACTTTACTTGTATTTCCATGATTCTAAATGTCAGAACAAGATGATGTTAGTAATATTCAGAAGCGCTATTCTTTAACACTACTCAACCCATCATCACATTATATTTCATTAGTGATATCAATTGCAGTAGCAGGAATTATGGCTGCATTTGTTTCTATAACATATCTACAAATTACAGATGTTATTGTTCCTGTACTTAGTGTAATTGGTGTTCTTGTTGGAACACAATTTTTAGACATTTTATTTTCTAGACACAAAGAATATTCAAAATCATTACATGTTTCATTATTTGGTAATGGGTTATTCTTTGTAAGTACACTTGTTGGATTTGGTGCCATGCTGTTATTTACAAAAGACAATCTTGATTTATTCTATGTAGCAATAGGAATGTTTGTTTTTGTAAGTTTTAGAATTGGAATATTTACAACAATTCTTGGCGCAAGTTTGAAAAAGGCTTGGGGGGTTGCATTTATTCAACCAGTTGCAATGTATCTTGTTTTAATTCCTCCATCTATGTGGATTGATTCTTTGTTTAATCCATCTACATTGTTATTTGGTGCCGCATTTTTAGGACTAGCCACTGGATGGAGTTATTTTACAGACAGAGCAGGTAGACCTGCAATTGATAGTACACATGAATTAATTCAAGCATATGTAACATCTGCATCAAAAAATGATCCTACAGAAATGGAAAAAATCATTGAACGACAATCCAAACTTTCAACTGTAGCAACAACACAAATCAAATTTCAATCAAATGATAAACAAGTTAAATTCAGTATGGTTTTACCAGATATTCATCCAGGTCCATTTCATCCCGTAGGAGGAAGCAATATTCCATATCTTATTTACAAAAATATGGATACTAATGCAATGGTCATGCATAGTATTTCTAATCATGATCTTAATCTCCCAAGTCAGCAAGAAGTGAATAATTATTTAAGCAGTATATCTAAAAGTCAGGTTTTAAGAAATGGGGTTGGTTGTACAGAACCAGTAATTGTCCAAATTAACAAGGCACGTGCTGCAGGTATGCTATTTGATAAAACAGCACTTTTGTTTTTATCGTTGTCTCCACATGGAATGGAAGATTTAACAATGTATGTTAGAACCGAGATAGAACAATTTGCAAAAAATAGAAATTTCGAGCAAGTACTAATTGTTGACACTCATAATGCAATGGGTGAGGAAATATCAAAGGAAGATTCAGAAGATTTGTTGATTGCAGCAAAATCAACTTTAGATACATTGAAAACAAAACAGAGTTTTCCATTCAAATTTGGTTTCCAAAATTCAGATAATATGAATATAAAAAAGGCAGATATTGCAATGGGTGGTATTGCGGTTTTATGTCTTGAAATGAACAATAAGAAATACTTTGTAGGCTGGGCAGATGCAAATAATATGGAAAACGGCGTACGAGAAAAAATTGTAAAACATTTCTCAAATATTGGCTATGAATTAATTGAGATATGTACATCTGACACACATTTCACTGCAGATGGTGCAAGAAACAAAAATGGATATTTCCAATTAGGAATAGTTTCAGAACCAACACAACTTGCAAACTGGTATTTAGAATTAGCTCAAAAAGCAGAGAAACAAATGAATGATAGCGGATTTGAAATTTTAGAAAATCAAAGTAATGTCAAAGTAATGGGCTCTGATATTTATGCAGATTATCTAAAATCCATGAACAAGTCAATGAGAATAACAAAGGTCTTCTTGCTTGCTGATGCAGGATTATTTGCATTGTCTATTTTTCTATAGTGCTAATCTGATCCAAATTACCATACAATTCATCCAAAAATGATGATAACTGTGTAACTGGAATAATTGGCACTTTATTGATGAATGTAATTTGTTCCTGATGTAGTGTTACTATAGCTGGAACTGCCATAATTTGACCAATGTCATCAACGTATCTTTTAACTCTGTTAACTTGTTTATTGACAATATCATTCAACACAGATTCATTCATCTTTTTCCAATGTTTACAATCAATTAAAATTTCAACATTGAGCTTCTTTCCAATTACATCAATTTCCATCCTAGGTTTTGTTAAAATAACATTTTTTTCTACATAAAATCCATTCTCAGATAATATTTGGCTCACTAATGCCTCAAAATCTTTCCAGTTTAAGTACTCTGAAACTTCTTCTATTGGTGAACCATTGGATATTGCAAAAAATGCAGTTTTTAGTTTATCACTTTCATGAAAAAATACACTGTCATTTTTCCATTTACCAATACCATTTTGTACTAATAATGACATAATTTCTTTCGCTGATATCCTATCTATTCCTGAGACTATTGAAAAATCTATATCTGATATTCCATCTGGAATAATTGCCTTAATACCTTTAACTACTAAATTTCTATTAATCAATGATCTATATGCTTTTTCACAATATTAAAAGCCTAAAATTTATCCATGATTAAGTTGTTGTTGAGATAGTTGATCAAGTTTAAAGTTATTTTTATTATAGCAGTATTATTTTTTGCAGTGCCATCATCATTTGGTGACAAAGGAACATTTGTTGATGAAATAAAATTCATTCAATATCTTGACGAGAATACAGCACTACAGGAGGTACGAAACGGCAATCTTGATCTATATTATTTTAGAGTTTCATCAGACAGATTAGAGGATTATAATTCACGTGAAAACCTTCAAGTTTTTGAATCAACTGGGAGTTATTACAGCATTCTTACAAATCCAACAGATTCTGGAAAATTCAATCCTTTTTCTATTAAAGAAATAAGATTTGCACTGAATTATCTTGTTGACAGGAATCTAATTGTAAATGAACTTCTTGGAGGATTTGGATCTCCAATGGTTTCAAACTATGGAATTTTTTCAGCTGATTATCTTGGCATTTTAGATGTAACTGAGTCATTCCAATTTAGATATAATACAGCATTAGCAGATCAAATAATTTCTGATGAATTAGAAAAATCAGGTGCAAAAAAAATTAATGGTATATGGCATTTTGATAATGAACCAATAGAAATTACTATTTTCATTAGAAGTGATGATCCTGTTAGAAAATCAATAGGAGAAATTTTATCATTTCAACTTGAATCAATTGGATTTATTGTCAAAAAAGACTTTGGTGATCTGAATAAGGCATATGTAGTCGTATATGGGTCTGATCCAGCCGAGCAAAAATGGAATCTATATACTGAGGCATGGAGTAGTACTGGATTCTCAAGATATGATTCAATTGCATTAGCACAGATGTATGCTCCTTGGTTTTCTAATATGCCTGGTAACAATACTCCATCTTATTGGAATTATCAAAATGAGATATTAGATGATGTGACACAGAATATCTATTCTGGAAATTTTGAGACAGCAGATGAGAGAACATTATTAATTAAAAATGCAACAAAGGAAGGTGTAAATGAATCAGTAAGAATTTTTCTTGCTAGTAAGGTTGATCAGTACGTTGTAAATGAGAATGTAACTGGAATAATTAATGCACTTGGTGCTGGTGTACCAAGTAGATTTACTCCAATAAACGCAAGTTCAGATGATGATTCTCTAGTTATTGGTGTAAAACAAATCTACCAAGGTGCATGGAATCCAATTGCAGGTCTTGGTGATATATACAGTAATCAAATTTGGGGAATACTTTCTGATCCTGGAATGTATGGACATCCATTTACAGGAAAAATTATTCCATTACGAACTACTTGGAATATCGAAACTAATGGTTCTCATTCATCAATACCTGTTCATGATGATGCTATAATTTGGAATACAAAAACACAAAGCTGGAATACTGTTGAATCAGATTTGACTGCAATTAGTAAAGTAACTTTTGATTTTAATTTTAGTCAGTGGCATAATGGACAAAATATGGATATTAATGATATTTTGTATTCAATATATTTTCTTACTGAATGGGGTTCTGAAAAAGACGTTAATGACAAAACATATGATTCCCATTTTTCTCCTCAGGCTGTTCAGAATGTTAACTCATTAGTTGGTTTTAGAATTATAGATGATGATACAATAGAAGTTTATACTAATTATTGGCATTTTGATGATGGTCAGATAGCATCTTGGGCTGGTACGTGGAGTACAACCCCATGGGAAATTATGTCAGCTATGGAAAAATCTGTTATTGATGGAAAAGTATCTTTTTCACGGTCTGATGCTGTTAACAAAAATATCAATTGGTTATCATTAATTGTTCCTCGTGATGCAAAAATAATCTATGATATTCTTGAGGATTTCAAACAATCAGAGTATGTACCTTCTGCATTAAACCAATTTGAAACTAGTGATGCATACTATGAGAATAGATACAATCAATCTATTAATTGGATTGAAGAATATGATCATGCTGTAATAAGCAATGGTCCATTTTATCTTGAAAGATATTCACCAGAATCTAGAACTATTGTCACAAAATCATTTGATTATGGTGATTATCCATTTCCACCTGGAAAATGGCATGAATATGAACAGATTGAATTCCCTAAAATCACTTCAGTAGAAATTGATGAGATTATATCAAAAAACAGTAGTGTTAAAATTCCAATATTAACTCAAAATTCGTCTGAAATTCATTATTTTCTATCAGATTCTAGAGGGCAGATAATTTCAGAAGGAAAAGTATCAGTAAATGAAAATAAATCAATGATAATTTTGGATTCAGAAACAGTATCAAAATTTGATACTGGGGCAAACACACTCAAAGTTTTTGCTGCATCTAATGATGTTTTGAGACCATATGAATATTCTACAAGCTTTTTAGCTTCTGAAACAAATACATCACTTCCAAATGTGGAAATTACAACAACTTTATCTGAATCAGATCAAACTGACTATTCTTTTCTTGCTATAGTGATTGCTTTGATTATAGGTGCTGGAATAATTTTTATAATTAAAACCAGAACAAAAAGAACTCAAAAAACAACTATTTGATTCCAATTATAAATAAAGTTCCAAATTCTCTTTTCCATTTTGCTTTATTTTTTGGATCTGTTACATGTTTTACTCTTGTTTTAAATCCGATTTCTTTGAACATTTTTTTCCATTCTGATTCAGACCGTAAGTCCATTGGTATTTTCATATCTTTTTTCCAACGTGTAGTAAAATGATTATCCTTGTAAAAATCAGTTCCACAATAAAAAATTCCACCATTTTTCAATAATTTGTAAACCTTAGTTAATGCAGGTTCCATTGGAACCGAATAATACAAAGACTCCATCGAAAAAATTACATCAAATTTTCTAGAAAATTTGCATGTTTCTAATTCTGTAGTAAAATATTGTTCTTTATCTGAAATTTTTGTTTTATTGGCATTACTTATCATATTTTTACTCTTATCGATTCCAACTGCCTTTACACATGCATCTAATTGGGCGATTTTTTTTACTACCCAACCATTACCACATCCAATATCTAAAAATGAAAATTTATCACTGAATTGTACTTTATTTAGAAATTTGTTTACTGTGACTCCATGACCTTTTTCCATATCCTCAGATTTTCCAATCTTCGCCCAATGATCAAAATATTTGGAAGTTTTGTCCATTTATGCTCCCTTTACAATATTGAATAACTGTCTTACAGCAAGTTTTGGATGATGTGTCGCTAGACGAACTATATTTGAAATTCCAAAATCAGCACGAATAAAATCTAAAAATTCATCTGCGGACAGTTCACTAATTATTTCAAGTTCTTTTTCCCATTCTTCATCTGATAATCCAATCCATCTATTTTGAATTTTTGACGCAGAATTAATTTTAGATTCAATTGCCTTTTTCCAATTTTTCTCATATGGTTCAAGTGACTTTTGAGTAGTGTCTCCAGATTTTATTGCACCTGCAGCTGTTTTTCCTGCAACACGACCAAATCTTATCGCATATCTGATTCCTTCAAGCACGAGTGGATTTGCCTGACCTGCAGAGTCACCTACTAGAATCAGATTATCATATACAGTTTTTCTTGAAAGACCATCATTAGGAATTAGGCCATAATGAAATTCAATCTTTGTAATATCTCCAAGATCCTTAATCGGACCTTTCTTCTCTTCGATTAACTTGTCTAATCTTTCTGTCGGATCAACATCGGATTCTGGTTTACCCACACCAACCCCAATACGTACTGTATCTTTTGAAACAGGAAAAATCCATGCATATCCCGCAGGAGAATATTCCTGTCCAACCATTAACCACCACGTGTCACTTTGTACATTTTCTGCCTTTACTTCGTATTCTGCACCTGCACCAAATCTACCCCATTGCTCTGCTAATCCAAGTGATTTTACAACAACTGATTGGAATCCACTACAATCAATTACCATCTTTGCATTAAATTTAATTTTTTTTTCTAAAGTTTTTGCAATAACACCAACCGGTTTGTTGTTATCAGTTAGAACCTCTATCACATTTGTGTTGACAAACAGTTTTGTTCCAGAATTTTGTGCTTCTTCAGCAAGATGTCGATATGTTTTTCGAACATCCAAAACTGCAGCTTTTGGTTTTTCATCACTAATTGTCACACTTTTTGTTGGCGAGCAGAATGAATAGTTAGAAATTGGATTATAACATGCTTCTGGAATACCGAACTCCTTTGCATCTTCAATCCATGTAACTCCACTTGTCCTAACAGTTTCTGCAACTTCTTTCTCTTTTTCTAATAAGGCAACAGATATCCCCTCTTTAGAAGCTGCAAATGCCGCAGATGAGCCTGCAGGTCCTGCCCCAACTATAACTAAATCAAAATTGTATTCTTTCAATAGTTCTTTTCCTCACTTTGATCATTATAATCTAAGCATATTTTTGGTTATTCATACAATATTGTTCTTAATTCATTTTTTGTTTTTTAGCAAAATCAATATCTAGATGTCTTTTTAATTTAAAATATGACAGATTACGAACTTGGGCAGTTTTTTCTTTGGTCTGGAGTTACTGCAGTATTAATGATAGTTACAGGTCTTACCTATAGAATTTATCTGAGGAAAAAACAAAAAATTTCCTCATCATAGAAATTAACATTAGTTTTTACTCACTGACTTTCTTCAAATATGCAAGAATTCCAGTATAATCAATTTCGCCAAATCCTGCATCTACTGCATTTTGATAAATTTGATTTGCTTGATTTGCCATTGATAGATGTGTACCTAAAGATTTAGCTGTATTATTGATGGTGTCTAGGTCTTTTTTTAGATTTTGTAAAGTAAACGTTGGCTCAAAATTATCTTTGATCATTTTGTATGCCTTTTTTTCACTCATTCCAGTTTTGAAATAAGTAGAGTTCAGAATTTTTAGAAAAATTTTAGGATCAAAACCAGCCTTTCTTGTAAGTGTAATTCCTTCTGATAGCGATAAAGCAAGCATAGCAATTTGTAGATTCATTGCAAGTTTGATTGAATGTGCAGTACCAGAATCACCTAAAAAAAATGTCTTCTCTGCAATTACATCAAAAATATCTTTGAATTTTTCATAAATTTGTTTTTCACCTGAGACCATCATAACTAATTCTCCATTAATTGCTACATTTGGTCCACCCATAACTGGAATTTCTAGAAATGAGATTCCTGAATCTGAAAATTTCTGTGAAATTTCTTTTGCTGAATTTGGATTTATTGTACTCATATCAGCAACAACTAATTCGGAATCTGCACCATAGATAATTCCGTTCTCACCAAATGCAATATCATTAACAGCACTTGCATCTTTTACAACTGTTATTATAATGTCAGATCTTTCTGCAACATTTTTTGGTGTGTCAACTGAGATAGCACCATGTTTTACTAAATTCTCTACTTTGTCTTTAGTTCTGTTGTATACAATCAGTTCATATTTTAAATCTAATAGATGAAGTCCTACTGCTTCTCCTAGCATGCCAGTACCAATAATTCCAACCTTTGTCATTTTCGTTCTTCCGCCACAAGTTCCCAGTCACCACCAAATCTTGGTGCAGAAAATTGTAAGTGACCAATTACTCTGTCTCCTTTTCGAACCATTGCATAATCAGATTTTTTTGAACTGTACACCTTATCTTTTGTTTTATATCCACCCTCAATGACTTTTGCTTTGAATCGTTTACTAGCTTTGGTAATCAAATTCCTTGCAAGTTTTACATCTCCCATCCAAGAAAACATTTCAAACTTACCAAAATTCTCAGTGGAAATTACATAACCGTAAAGCCTAGCTTCAAACTTTGCCTTTCTTCTTTCTGCCTCCTCATTCATCCATTTTACAACAATTTCTGCAGAGCCTTCTTCTGCACCAAATGTCTCTGATTCCTTCATTATTACTAACTATTTTTGATATTGTAAAAATGTAATTCTATTTTTGGAATTTTTTTCTGTAAAAAACAGCCATAATTATGGTTCCAATGAACGGTGTAGTCCAGTATAGCCACAAATCTGTAGTTACGCCTGATACTATGGCAGGTGATAATGATCTAATTGGATTCATGGATGCACCAGATATGGGGCCAAGGAATAACACATCTAAACCAATAATTCCTGCAATCATAATTCCACTCATCTTTGATATTTTTTTGTGAACTACGACATAAATTACTGCCATTAATAATGCAGTAGCAAGTATTTCATACCCAATAATTTCGGGCATTGTAAAATCCAGGTTTGGTGAATTTGTTCCAAGTAATGCATAATCACCAAAAACAAATTTAACAAAAACGGTACCAAGAAATGCACCAATTGCTTGTGCTATAAAATACACTGGTAGTTGTTTTGCTTTCGTATGTCTTGTTATGAAAAATGCAATTGTAACAGCTGGGTTAAAGTGTGCCATGGAGTATTTGCCAAATGCATTGACCACAATTGCAATCCCGACAAAATGAATGATGGCAATAAATGCAATACCGTATGCACCACCCAACATTCCATCATAAACTATGCAACTTGTGGCTGCAATGAGTAATCCAAACGTCCCTACAAGCTCTGCCACAAAAATTACCAGATTAGATTTTTTCATTTTCTTTAGAGATCACTTACTAACTCCTTCACTTTTAGCTCTATCGAGTCTCTAATCCTTCGTACGTCCTCAATGGATTTTCCCTTTGGGTCTTCTATAGCCCAATCATCAATTTCTTCTA
>CAYVQV010000003.1:0-38071 GCA_964454035.1 uncultured Candidatus Nitrosopelagicus sp.
CAACACCAGAACCAACACCAGAACCAACACCGGAACCAACACCGGAACCAACACCGGAACCAACACCGGAACCAACACCGGAAAGTAATGAAAATGATCCTTTTGAAGGAATAGAAACAGATGACATCAACGAGTATGCAGATTTGTATAACACACCTCCTCCAGAAAATGATAAAGAAGCAGAAGCATTAGCAAAAAAAATTAAAAAGTGGATTTCTGATGGAAGACCTAATCCGTAATAAATCCCAAAACTATAAGAAACTATTATTGTTTAATATCGTATGACACTAAAAATTAAAAATAAACATATTTTAACAATTAATGAATTAGAATCTAAAGAAATTGAACAGATAATTGATCTTGGCATTGAATTAAAAAAACAGAAGAATAAACATAAGGAAAATAATATTTTAGAAAAGAAAACTTTAGCAATGTTATTTGAAAAGCCATCTACACGTACTCGTGTAAGTTTTGAAACAGGAATGTTCCAATTAGGTGGTCACGCTTTGACATTATCTACTAATGATCTCCAACTTTCACGAGGAGAAAGTATAGCTGATACTGCAAAAACATTATCACGATATGTAGATGCAATTATGGCACGTGTCTATGATCATGAAACATTAGAAATTCTTTCACAGCATTCAAGTGTACCTGTAATAAACGGTTTATCAAATTCATATCATCCATGTCAGATTCTTGCAGATCTTATGACCATTAAAGAGCATAAAAAAAAATTTAAAAAAATTAAAGTTGTGTGGATTGGTGATGGAAACAATGTTTGTAATTCTTTAATACTTGGATGTGCAAAATTAAAAATTAAAATATCAATTGCTACTCCTAATGGTTTTGAACCTAGTACTGTAGTTACATCAACTGCCAAATTACATACTGATATTGAATTAACAAATGATCCTATGGAATCTATTAATGATGCAGATGTAGTTATGACTGATACATTTGTATCAATTCACAATAATGAGACTGATCGTTTGAAGAAATTCCTACCAAAATTCCAAGTCAATAATTCATTAATGCAAAAAGCAAAAAAAGACGCAATATTCTTGCATTGTCTTCCTGCTAAACGAGATCAAGAAGTTACATCTGATGTATTAGATGGTCCACAATCTGTTATTTGGGATGAAGCTGAAAATCGTTTACATGTACAAAAAGCACTGTTAATTTCACTTTTAGGTTTCTAAGGTTTATAATAGGAATTCCAAGTTTTTCCATATAATGGCATATTCAAAAATATTGCAAAGAATTCGTAATGAAAAAACAAATTATCGTAAAAGAAAATCAATGTTAATGGGAAGACGTGATTTCATATCAGTAAATATCACTAATGAAAATACCCAAGTTCAAATCTTAAAGCCAATTATTTCTGGTGACAAAGTTTTAGCATCTGCTCATTCCAGATTTTTACTTAAAGATGGTTGGAAGGGTTCCAGAAAAAGCATATCTGCTGCATATCTTACTGGCTACTTAGCTGGTAAAAAAGCAATTTCCAAAGGCACTAAAAATGCAATTCTTTACAGTGGTACTAGAAAATATACTCAAAGAATGGCTGCAGCATTGAAAGGTGTGGTTGATGCTGGTTTAGAAGTACCTGTTAATATTGAAACATTTCCACCAGAAAATAGAATTAACGGTGAACATCTTAAAATAAAAAATGATGTTACAACTTTTAAATCAAAAATAGACTTGGAGATAAAATCAGCATGAGTCAAACTACACAAAAAAATACTCCAGGCGGAGGAAGATTTGGTGGTAGACCAGGTGGAAGACCAGGTGGCAGACAAGGTGATAGACCTAGACGTCCTAGAAAAGAACATGTAGAACCTGAATGGATTCCAAAAACTATACTAGGAAAAAAAGTTTCTACTGGAGAAATAACTACAATGGAAGAAATTTATGAAAAAGGTTTTAGAATTCAAGAATCAGGAATAATTAAAAAACTTTTACCTGATCTCAAAACTGAAGTAATTGATGTAGGTTTAATTCAAAAAATGACACCTAACGGTCAATCAACTAGATTCAAAGCACTTGTTGCTGCTGGGAATGAAAATGGTTGGTTAGGAATTGGTTTAGGTAAATCAAAACAAATGAGAATTGCAATTGAAAAAGCAAATAATGCTGCATTTTTAAACGTAAGTCCAGTAAAACTTGGATGTGGAAGTTGGGAATGTAGATGTGATCAAAAACATTCTGTTCCTTATAGAGTCACGGGAAAAGGTGGAAGTGTAAGTATTGAATTATTGCCAGGTCCTAGAGGCTTAGGTCTTGTAGCTGGTGGAAAAATTAGAAACTTATTACGATTAGCAGGAATAAAAGATGCATGGACTTTTACTAGAGGTTCAACAGCAACAATGAATTCAACATCAAAGGCTCTTTTGGAATGTCTTAGACAGACATTTAGTCAAGGTTGATTGATATGGCAAAAGCATTTCTAGTTGTAAGAATTAGTGGGCAAGCTGATGTACCATATTGGGCAGTAACAACTATGAATTTATTAAAACTAGAAAAAAAACATCGTGCTACTATTATTCCTGAAAAAGATAATACAATAGGAATGCTGCGTAAAATACAACATTACATATCTTGGCAGGAAGTTGATACTGAAATTGTTAAAGAACTATTAGTTAAAAAAGCTAGAAAATCTGGCTACAAGAAAGTCACATCTGAAGATATTGTTTCCATTGGATTTACTTCAATTGATGAATTAGCAGCATCACTAGCCGAAGGGAAAACATCATTATCAAAATTAAAACCATTAAAACCATGGTTTGCCTTGGATCCACCAAGACATGGTTTTAAGCGAAGCACAAAGAAACTATATGGTCAGAAAGGTGTTTTAGGATATAACAAAGAACTCTCTGTAATTGTAAAAAGAATGATGTAAAATGGCAACAAGATTAAGAAAAACACGAAAACTTAGAGGAGGAAGACATATGGGATGGGGTCAGGTAGCTCAACATAGATCATTTGGACATAAAGGTGGTCTTGGACGTTCTGGACATCTTAAACATCTAGCAAGTACAGTGATTAAAGAGGATCAAGATCATTTTGGTCATGAATCTACACATCGCCCTGCATCAGTTTCAATAATCACAAAAAAATGGATTAATGTTAGAGATCTTGATGATTTGTTTGCAAAATCTGGAAAATCTGAAAATTCTAAAAAAGTTTTAGATTTAACTACTCTCGAATATGATAAACTTCTTGGTGGCGGAAAAATAACAAATGCATATACAATTATAGTAAAATATGCATCAAATTCTGCTCAGGAAAAAGTAGCCAAAGCTGGTGGAGAAGTAACCTTACCTGTTCAAAAAATTAACAAAAATACTGAAGTACCTCTTGAAGAGAAAAAAACTGAAGACGTAGAAAATAACGATGACTGATGGCAACATTAACTGATCATATACGAAAAATTGTAGCTAAGGCTGAACCTTATGTACCACAAGTACCAAAACCAAAGAAAAAACTTTCGTTACAAACAAAATTAACTTGGACAACAGGAGCATTAGTCATTTATCTCGTAATGGGCCAAACTCCACTTTTTGGTGCAACTGCTCCAGAATTTGACTTTTTGGCATTTGCAAGAGTAATTTTTGCATCACAGCAAGGTTCTCTAGTTGAATTAGGTATTGGACCTATTGTAACTGGTGGACTACTTATGCAATTGTTGCGTGGTTCAGATATTCTAAAATTTGATTTCAAAAACCCAGCTGAACGTGGTGTATTTCAAACTGCAACAAAACTTGTAACTTACATTGTAATTGTTGCAGAATCTATTGTATATGGTGTTGCTGTATATGGTCCAAATATTAGTGAACCTACTGTAATGTATATTCTGATAGGGCAGCTTATGGGTGCATCTGTTATTGTTATGTTTCTAGACGAATTAATCCAGAAAGGTTGGGGATTAGGTAGTGGAATTAGTATATTCATTTCTGGTGGTGTTGCTCAACAAATTCTTTGGAGTGTATTTAGCCCGCTTCCAGCAGGTGACGGAGGAGCTATAGGCATTTTTCCATTCATAGGTCAAATGGCGCAATATGGTGATGTTACTGATGCTTTGTTTAGATCAAACCAACTGCCGAGTATATTTGGGTTAGCCCTGACTGCAGGAATACTCTTGATTTTAGTTTATACACAAGGTATGAAGGTAGAGATTCCAATTGTGTCTACAAAGTATAGAGGCTTTGCTGCTACATACCCAATTAAAATGATGTATGTATCAAACATACCAGTAATTTTAGCATCTGCACTTACTGCAAATGCTGTTTTTATGGGTCAAATGTTTTGGGCGCAGTTTAACCCGAGAAATAATAATACGTTTCTTAACATATTAGGACAGTTTGATCCTACAAGTCCATCTTCACCAATTGGCGGATTAATTTATTATATTACACCACCAAGAGGACTAGATCAACTTGCATTAGATCCATTCCGTGGTGTTTTGTATGTGTTATTTATGATTGGTATAGTCGTTGTTTTTGGTAAGCTTTGGGTAGAATTAGGTGGTTTATCACCAAAGAAAGCGGCACAAAATTTGTTAGATGCAGATGTTCAGGTTCCTGGATTTAGAAGATCAAATAAACCAATTGAAACGTTACTTAATCGTTATATTCCTTCTGTAACAATAATCGGTTCTATGGTTCTTGGTTTGATTGCAGGAGTTTCTGATGTCTTGGGTGTGTTTGGCACTGGTATTGGTGTATTATTGACAGTGGATATTTTAATTAACTATTATAACCAATTAGTTAAAGAACGAGTAGAGGTTGTAATGCCGCGTTTAGGTGCTTGGCTTGGTAGAAAATAAACGAGTTGTAATAGTTGGGATTCCAGGTGTTGGAAAAACCACACTTGTAACTAAGGTAGTTGATAAATTAAATGATGACAATAAACATGCAAGTGTAAAAAGTTATGGAACCGTAATGTTTGAACAAGCTGAAAAATTGGGTGTAAATGATAGGGATGAATTAAGAAAACTACCAGTAGAGAAACAGAAGGAATTACAAAAAATGGCTGCAGAAGAAATATCAAATTTAAAAGATGATGTTGTGTTTGTTGATACTCATGCTTTTATTGCTTCAAAATCTGGATTTTATCCTGGTTTGCCTAATCATGTTTTACAAATACTTCAACCAACACATTTCATAATAATTTCTGCACATCCTGCCGAAATTTTCAATAGACGAATGAAAGACAAAACCAGAAATAGAGATAAAATTTCAATAGGTGGTATTAAAAATGAACTTGCTATTCAAGAATCCATGCTATCTAGCTGTTCTGTACTTACAGGCTCTCCAATCAAGGTTATTCTCAATAATGAGGGAAAGGTTGAAGAGGCAGCAAATAAGGTAATAAAAACAATAGGTGTTTAAATGGAATTCAATATTATTCTAAATTTTATCGATGTATTATTTCTCCAAATGGATATGTTTGGAATGAGAGAAGGTCCACTTGGAAGTGCTGATCCAATGATTAAAGGAATGATTCCATCTTTCTTTGCAATAGTAGGATTTGCAATTTTACTAAATTTATTCAATTCTGGAATTAGACGAAAAATGGTTGATCAAATAAAATTCAAAAGAATTACAAAAGAAGTTAGGGCATGGCAAAAAGAAAGAATGGCAGCATTTAGATCAAAAGACCAAGAAAAAATTGCTAAAGCTAATAAAAAATCTGCATACATGAACAAAATGAACATGGAAATGATGCAAATGAATATTCGTCCAATGATGATTACAATTATACCTCTATTGTTAATTTTCTATTTTGTTCTACCACAAGTATTTTCATACACTGTTGGCATATCCCCAGTTCCTCTAAATGTTATTCCTGGCGACTGGTTTGAGTTGACATGTACTGCTGCAAAAGTTGCAGATGCACAATACTGTGGTCAGGAAAACGAAATCTACTTGTGGGCTATGTATTTCTTAGCTTCCATTGCATTCAGTGGAATCATAATGAAAGTAACTAAGACTCAAATGGATCTAGGATAATTTGTTAAAGTCTGTAATAATTTCTGGTCCACCTGCTATTGGAAAAACTACTATAGCAAAGGGATTGGCTGAAGAATTTAATCTGACATACCTAAGCGGCGGTGACATTTTAAAGAATATGGCAAAAGAAGAAGGTTTTGCTTCAGATGGTAATGATTGGTGGGATACCGAAGATGGTATGAAGTTTCTAAATCAAAGAAAAACAAATTCTGATTTTGATAAAAAAGTTGATAAAAAACTACAAGACTTTTTTCATGACGGTAATGTTGTAATTACTAGTTATACTCTTCCATGGTTAGTTAATGATGGAATTAAGTTCTGGCTTTCAGGAACATATGAAAATAGTGCAAAACGAATGAAAAAACGTGATAATGTTTCTGAATTAGAGGCATTAGAGGTAGTAAAAAAGAGATTTAATGAAAACAAGATTATCTACAAATCTCTTTATGATTTTGAGTTTGGTGATGATCTTTCAGTATTTGATAAGATAATTAATACTGATGATCTTAATGCTGAACAAGTATTGGAAATTGCTAAGTTATCTGTGAGGGAATTATTTGACATTAAAACAGCTTGAAAATCTAATTACAATTGATCAGGATATTACAAATCCAGAATTTGGTGTAAATTATGATCAAAGAACAACAGAACAACTCTTAGAATATGGACTTATTTTAATAGATAAACCTCCAGGTCCAACAAGTCATGAGGTTGTTGCTTGGACAAAAAGAATTTTGAATATTTCAAAGGCTGGGCATAGTGGTACACTAGATCCACAAGTTTCAGGAGTTCTTCCATTAGGGTTAGGTGAAGGAACAAAAGCATTAGGTGTTCTATTATTAGGACCTAAAGAGTATATGGCGTTAGGTCGTTTACATTCACTACCATCAAAGGAAAAATTACAACAAACTCTGGATTTATTCAAAGGTGAAATTTTTCAAAAACCTCCTCAACGCTCAGCAGTTGTTAGACAAACACGAACAAGAACCATTTATGAATTGGAATTACTTGAACAAAAAGAGAGATTAATTCTTTTGCGCGTTTTGTGTGAAGCTGGTACATATATTAGAAAATTATATTATGATATTGGAGAAATTCTAAGTTTTGGTGGTTCTATGATAGAACTAAGACGCTCAAAAGTTCACCAATTTTCTGAAGATCAACTAGTTACAATGCATGAATTGTCAGATGCATATTCTACTTGGAAAGAAAGTGGCGATGGTTCAAAACTTAATAATATTATTTTACCAATAGAGCATACATTAAGTGAAATAAAATCTGTTGTAATACGAGATTCTGCAATTGATTCTTTATGCCATGGAGCACAACTTGCTATTCCAGGTGTATTACAAATATCTCCAAATCTTAAACAAAATGATCTTGTAGCTATATACTCTCAAAAAGGTGAAGTAGTTGCATTAGCTGAAGCATTATTATCTGAATCAGAAATTAAAGAAAATATTAAAGGATACGCATTCAAAACAAAAAGAATTATTATGAAACCAAATACATATCCTAAAAGTTGGCGAACAAGTTCACCACCAAAAGAGTAGAGGAGTATTCAAAATGTTTCCAAAGGGATTAATTTTAGCTATTTCAATAGGTATTATATCTGGTCCATTATTCGGAATTTTTCTATATGAGTTTGTAGTTGAAGAACAATTAGTATATGTTGATGGAACATCATTATCAGTAGTTACAGATAAAATTAATTTTAAACTTGAGGAACCAATTATAATAAAAATTGTTAATTCAGGCACTGATGAGCTAACATTTCCTGATACATCTTATGGTCTTGTTATAAAACAATTAGATAGTATTCCTATCTATACACCAGAATCTATCCAAGAAATATCAAAGTTGCAATCTCATGAAGAAGTTAGTTTTTCATGGAATCAGTTAAAAAATAATGGTAATTTGATATTAGAGGGTACGTATAAAATTACAGTTAAAGCTATTACTAATGACGATAAAATCATAGAGAAAATTGTTACGATACATATTTTGAAATAATACATTATAATGCATTTTTATAATGATATTCTAGTTGTAATTTGGCGAAAGCTAAAGCCGGGGTCGCCTAGCCTGGTAGGGCGCGCGCCTGGAAATTACAATAACCATAAAGCGCGTTCTCGCAAGGGATCGAGAGTTCAAATCTCTCTCCCGGCGCCATTCTTTAATTTAAAATTCAAGAAAATATTTAATCAAATATGAAAAAATTTGATATCGCAATTATTGGTGGTGGAATTCTTGGTACATCAATTTCATATTGGATTTCAAGTATATTTGATTACAGTGTATGTGTTATCGAAAAAGAATCAAGTGTTGCACAACATACATCTGGTAGAAACACAGGTGTAGTTCATACACCATTTTATCTTGATCCAGAAAAAAAGAAAATCTTTGCAAAAACCGCTAACATATCATATGATATGTGGAAAAAACTTGCAAAAAAAGGAAATTCATCAATTGATAACATATGGAAGCAAGTCGGAACAATTGAAATAGCATTAAATGAAAAACAACATAAAACTCTTGAAAAATACTTTGAATGGGGAATTAAAAATGGGGTTTCTGAAAATCATCTATCAATTCTTGATTCCAAACAATTAAAACAAAAAGAAAAAAATCTTGAATGTAATTCAGGTCTTTTTTGTAGCAGAGATGTATCAACGAATTATAATGTACTTACAAATAATTTAAAAGATATTTCAGAAAATTCTGGAGTAAGTTTTCTTTTTCAAAATAATGTTAAAACAATAGAAAAAAAAATTGATAGTAATAAAATAATTTTTATGGATAATTCTGAACTTGAATGTAATTTTATTATTAATTGTGCAGGAGGGAATTCACTTGATATTGCAAAACAATTTGGATTATTGAAATCTTTTTCTGATTTACATTTTCGTGGTGAATATTGGATAGCAGAATCAAAATATGCTAATATTGTTAATACGAATATTTACTGCGTAGCAAAACACCCAGAGTTTCCATTTTTGGACCCACATTGGATAAAAAGAGCAGATGGAACTACTGAAATTGGACCAAATGCAGTACCAGTTCCAACTCCAGAAACATATGATGGTTTTGTAACAGATATACCCACAACACTTTCAAAATTAGCCGAAATTGTTACTGGTAGTGCCAAAAAATTATTTCTAAATTCAGATTTTTTATCATTGATTTCACATGAATTTCAAAGTTCTATCTCAAAAGATGCTATGGTTAAACGAGTAAAAAATTTCATTCCTTCATTAGAAACAGATTATTTTACTAAGCGTGGTACTGCAGGAATACGAACTCCTGTTATTTCACCTGATGGAGAATTTGTTACTGATGTATTAGCACGTGAAGGTTCAAACTCATTTCATATTGTAAATTATAATTCTCCAGGTGCAACTGGGGCTCCTGCATATTCTGCATATGTGGTAAAAAAATTACAAGAAAAAGGAATTCTAACTAAATTTAAAAATAAATCAGATATAGGCGTAGATCCATTATGGAATTTTGAAAAAACTATAGATGAAATTTAATATTACCACAAAAAATCAAATTTATGTTACCTGATAGATGCTCAGTCAAACATAGTGGAAAAGATTGTGTTAATCCTCCAGAATTTGTAATTGAAATTGTACATGAAAATGATTCATTTATGGTAGGAATAACTTGCAATAAACATAAAAATATTATTTCAGAAAAAATTATAGAGTTACAATCCAAAGGAAAAATTCCTAAAGGCAAACTTCAGTTTGAGACATTAAAATCTGTAGGCACTGACTGTGTAAGAATTGATCCTGATGAATTAATTCAGTTGGATTAGTTTACACTGAATAAACTAATTTTTTATCATTTAATCCTAGAATTAAATTTTTGACAGCAATTTCAGTCATTTCATATCGTGTTTCATCAGTTGAGCTTCCAATGTGTGGTGCAAGAACAGTATTTTCAAGTTTTGTTAATTTATTTTTTTTATTTATTGGTTCTTTTTCAAAAACATCTAATCCTGCACCTTGAATTTTGTTTTGTTGAAGATATGTTATCAGATCATTTTCATTTACAATTTTTCCTCTTGATGTATTAATTAGAAATGATGTTTTTTTCATTTTAGAAAGAAGACTTGAATCAACTAGGTGATGAGTTTCTTTTGAATATGGAATATGTATTGTTAACACATCACTTTTCTTAAACAGATTATTTAGTGAAACATATTTAGATTTTAAGGAAATTTCCATTTTTTTAGACATCGGTTTTCTATTATGATATATCACATTCATGCCCAAACCAAGAGCCTTCATAGCAACTGATTTTCCAATTCTACCCATTCCTAGTATGCCTATAGTTTTGCCTGAAACATCTCTACCTACATAGTCATATGCACCAAAAATCTCAGTCCAATTATTTTTTCTTATTAATCTATCACCTTCAGTTATTCGCCTCAAAAGATCAAGCATCAAACTTATTGTTAATTCGGCAGTTGCATTTGTTAATACATCAGGTGTATAACCTATTTTGATTTTTTTCTTTTTTGCATATTTTATATCGATATGATCAAATCCAACACTATACGTACTAATTATTTTTAGTTTTTTTGCTGAATTAATAATTTGTTTATCTATAGAATCATATGGAAAGCAAATTAAACCATCTTTATCTTTAATTAAATCTAATAATCTATTTTTAGGCATTGGAATTTTTCCAGAATGTACTGTTATTTCATATTTTTTCCTTAATTTATCTAAAGCAAAGTCATGTAATCGCCTAGTTAGTAATACCTTAAATTTTCTTTTCATTTTAAGAATTTAATTATGGTCAAACCATTTATAATATTTCATTATAGAAGTTTCATGCCTTCTGAACAAATTGATGAAGATGAGTTTTTGAAATGTGATGATTGTAAGAATCTTCTTGAAAAATGTACGTGTGTTTGTCCATATTGTGGAGAACGTGATAAATGTGAATGTGTTTTATTTGATGCGGCTACTGGAGGCTAAAAATTATGAACAGTGAATTAACATGGATGATAGGTGGACCACAAGGAAGTGGGGTAGAATCTGCCGCAAATATTTTTTCGCAGGTTTTTTCAAAAATGGGGTATCATATATTTGGAAAACGTGAATATTACTCAAACATAAAAGGAGAGCATAGTTATTTTGCAGTAAGAATTTCTGAGAGAGAAATTCATTCTAGTATTAAAGGCACAAATATTTTGGTTGCATTTGATGCTGAGACAATATTCAGACATGCTGATGATGTTTTGAGTGGTGGAGTAATAATTTATGATTCTGATATTGAAAAATCTAAGGCTACAGATGTTTATACATTAGAAAATGATTTTAGAAAAAGATTATTGAAGTTTTTTGAATCTAAAAACAAACAGGATTCTGTAAAAGATATGCTCGAAATAGCCTCAGAAAATGGAGTTAAAGTATTTCCTGTTTCATTTAGAGGTATTTTATCTGATCTTTCTGATCAAATGAATAATCCTAGACTCAAAGGTATGGTGCGTATGTTCAATGTTTTAGGTGTTTCATTTTCTCTTGGTATGTTAAAATCTCCAACAGATATTATGCATAATGCAATAGAATCAATTTTTTCAGGAAAAAAAGCAGTTGCAGAACTAAATGTAAAGGCCGCAACTTTTGCATATAACTATGCAGCAGCAAAATTTACAGATGTCAATTTCTCATTTGAAACTAAACAAGTGAAGCCAAATACAATTTTAATTCAAGGTCATTATGGTACATCTTTAGGTAAAATGGTTGCTGGTTGTAGGTTTCAATCATATTATCCAATAACACCTGCATCTGATGAAAGTGAATTTTTAGAGCGGAATGAAATTTTAGAAATTAATGAAGACAGACCAGGATCCACTTTGGTTGTTCAAACAGAAGATGAAATATCTGCAATTGGAATGTCCATAGGTTCATCTTTAACTGGTACACGTTCATCTACATGTACATCAGGACCAGGATTTTCATTAATGGCTGAATGTCTTGGCTGGACTGCCATTAACGAAGTGCCACTTGTAATTACATTATATCAAAGAAGTGGTCCTTCAACAGGATTACCAACAAGACATGGGCAAGATGATTTACTATTTGCAATTAATGCAGGTCATGGTGAATTTCCTAGAATTGTTTATGCATCTGGGGATGCTGAAGAAAGTTTCTATGATACAGCTAATTGCTTTAATTATGCTGATGTTTTTCAAATTCCAGTTATCCATATGATGGATAAATTTATTGCCAGCAGTGTTACAACCTGTAAAAAATTTGAGCCAGATAAAATAAAAATCAATAGAGGTAAATTACTTGAAAAAATCGAAGAACCTGATTATCATAGATTTGCACATACAGATGATGGAATATCACCTAGATCTAAAATTGGATTAGAAAATGGAATATTTTGGAATACTGGTGATGAAAGTGATACGCAGGGTCACATATCAGAGGATCCAGTAAATAGAGTACAAATGATGGATAAAAGATTACAGAGATTTGATCAGATCCTTGAAAACATACCTAAAGATGAGCAAATAATTTCACATTCTACTGGGGAAATTTGCATAGTTTCGTGGGGTTCTACAAAAGGACCAATATTAGACGCTATTGAAATGCTCAAAAATGAAGGGATTGATATTGGATTCGTCCAACTCAAACTTTTACATCCATTTCCAAAAAAAGCAATAGAACCATTGTTAAAACACTGTAAAATTTTGATTGATATAGAATCAAATCAAATGGCTCAATTAGGTTCTCTAATAAGACAGAATTTACTCAAGGAACCAGATCATTACATACTCAAATACACTGGAAGAGCAATGACATGTAACGAAGTTTATGATTCACTTAAGAAAATTATTAATAAAAATGCAGAAAAGAGGGAGATTCTAACATATGGCGCTTAAACTAGGGGATTTCAAAACTGATGTTCATAATGATTGGTGTCCAGGATGTGGTGATTTTGGAATAGTAAATGCAGTTCAAATGGCATTAGCAGAAATGCAAATTCCTCGTCATAAATCATCAATTTTTTCTGGAATTGGTTGTTCTGGAAAAACTTCACACTTCATTAATGTATTTGGTGTTCATACATTACATGGTCGTGTTTTAACATTTGCTCAAGGAGCAAAAATTTCAAATCCAGAATTGGAAGTTATTGCGGTAGGTGGAGATGGGGATGGATTAGGAATAGGTGCAGGACATTTTGTTGCTGCAGGAAGAAGAAATGTTGACATGACATATATCATATTTGATAATGCTGTTTATGGTTTAACAAAGGGTCAAGCATCACCTACACTCAAGCTTGGAGAAAAAACAAAATCTTTGCATACACCAAACTCAAATTATAATGTTAATCCTATTGCACTTGCAATATCAAGTGGATTTACATTTGTTGCAAGAGGATATTCTTATGATGTAAGACATTTGAAGGATTTGATTATAGCTGCAGTTAAACATAAAGGACTTGCATTTCTTGATGTTTTACAACCATGTCCAACTTATAATGATATCAATACACGAGATTGGTTTAGTGGTGAAGATAGAATCAATGAAGAAACAAAAAAACCAATGCCACGTATATACAAGTTAGAAGATACCGATTATGATCCTGTTGTACATTATAGTGATGAAAATGAATTAAATGCAAAACGTTCTCAAGCTATGGAAAAATCTTTGGAATGGGATGCAAAAATACCAATTGGAATTTTCTATAAGAATGAATTAATTACACCATTTACTAGAAGAATAGTTGATAAAATTCCAAATTATATAGAAAATCCTTCTGCAAAGCAAAAAATTTCTCATAATGACAAATCTATTACAAATATTGATAAGATTCTGGACTCATTAAACGTCTAAACAAAATGAATAATGATTATTAGACAGTCTCTATAAAATTACATTACAATTGAATATAGTAGAAGCAAATAAAATATTTCGAAAATCAATCATCAAAGGCTTTTTTGAAACAGAACTAATGAAATTAGATTTTAAAAAATCAAATGTAAATCATCCTTCAATCACTGACGATGGATTAATGAAATCTAATTTGTTACACATATTTTTTGATATTGAAACTGGGTCTGATTATCCTGATGGAGATGAATGGTTTGTTGTTGAATTTCTATTTCCTTATTACATGAAATTACCAGATACAATAAAAGGAACAGATTATTTTACTACAATTACAGTGGATGATGGGAAAAATTTTTGGCATCATCGTGAATTAATTCGTTACAAATATGGAAAATCCAAAAAACTTGAGGAATCTATTAAATTTATTGAAACAAAATATAACGTCTTACATGAAATGGTTGAACCTTTAGAAAAAGACATCAAGTGATTATTTTCCAACTATCTCCTGAATTTACAAATTTTTTTCCATTTGATATTACAGTATTTATTTTCCATCTAACTGCATCTATATCAAAATTATAAACTACTTCTGTAACATTTTCAGGAAGCTTCTTTGGATCTAAATGATATTGCAATAATTCTAATACAAAATCAATTTTTTCTACTGATGTTCTGAACCACTGACCTTTGTCAGCATTTACTATGAATCTAATTAATGGTTCCCCTGCAAAACTAAGATTAATTTGAATTGCTTTACCATCACCTCTTCTCCTTTTCATTTCTTTAAAAATTCCTTTTACTTTTTCCCATTCCCTATATTCAAACCATTTAAAAAATTCTCCATTAAATGAGTAAGGAATTGGCATGTTAATCATACTGACATATTTACTATCATAATCTCTTTCAATTTCTTCATCATTTGTATAAAATTTTTTTTGTAGAAGACTTGTAATTACATTAATTTCCCATGGAGAAATTCCATAGTGTTCTATAGTTATGTTTTGTGATTCGTTTGACAATATTACCAAGAACTATGAATTATAATTAAAGTTTCAAAGTGTGTGTAAATATTTCCATAGATACATGAGACCCACTGTACTAATCATAAACAACATTGGTTTCCATGCAAATACAGGAATATCAGGTGTGGAAATTTTTATCTTATAATTTTCAAAAATTTTATGAATGTATTTGCTAATTCTGTTATTCCATACTTGATATTCAATATCATATTTCTTCATAATAGTTTCAATTTCATAAATTACAGGTGTACGTTGACTGAATAGATGTTGGAGATAGTCCCTTGAAATTTCTACCTCTGCTTGAATTGAAACCATTCCTTTCTTAATATCAAAAAGTCTGATATGCATTTCCCATGGTTTTTTTAATTTTAGTGAAAATCCGTTACCAATTTGAAATGGTTGCTTATGTTCAAATTTGACCTTTGTTGCACCTTCATTAAAAAGAATATTTTGAATTTTTTCTACACTTTCTTTTACAACAACATGGAGTTCTTCAACACCAGTTTTTTTATCAACAGAGATTTTTTCTTTTGCTCCACCCATTAATTCTATGATCTTTGGATATTTTGTCATGTATTGCATTTTAATTCACTTCAAAAACCCTGTATTTAAAATAATTAATCCAGTTTATTTGCAAAGCCTCTAACATAGACACATTGTTCATGTGAAATTGTCATTTCACTATGTAATATCTTTCTACTTGTCAGTTTACATTGAGAATCTCTTACTAGTGCAATTGGTTGAGATTCTGAGCCCTCACCCATCTTATGATTTGCAATTGATGCCAAATTATCTGCAGTAGCTTGAAACGTTACCTTTAATGGATTACCATCCAGATCTATCTCCCCACGTAAATCTTTGACCGGCTCCAATCCTGAACAAGCAATTGCAACACCAATTGTTCCAACTCTAGCTGGCATTAATCTGCTATCTACAATTATTATTCCAACATTAACTGAATGTTTTACAAAAATTCTTCTTTTTAGATTTTCAGCTACTTGATATGGATTTTCGGGATATAAAATTAATTTTGTACCATCAGAATTTGATTTATCTATTCCAGAATTTGGTGCAAGAATATTATCAGATGATGTTATCACAAATCCTGATACACCGCCAAATATTTTGTCTGATTCTCTTAGTATAACTTCTGCAAATTTTGGTTTAATTTTAAATTTTTTAGATATATTTTCAGCTTCTTTTGACGCAAATATAGAATTTGTATCTAATATTCTGCCTTGTGAATTAGCAACATATTTGCTTGAAATTACAATTACATCGCCATTTTCTAGTAAAATTTTGTTGTTAGAAAAAATTTTAGACATTTCATCAAATAAATCAAAACTACCTTCTTGCCGCTTTGATTTTAGAGGAATAACTGTTAATGCCACAACATAATTACTAACTATTCTCTAATTATTGTTTTGAAAAGCTTTTAATCTCAAGAATTGGCATTGTCGTTCATGAATATAACTGAAAAAATACTTGCACGTGCTTCTGGTAAGAATACTGTATCGCCTGATGATGTAGTATTTGCAAAAGTTGACAAGGTAATGATACATGATGTTTCAGGTCCAGGTGTAATCAAAGTATTTGATAAATTGAATACTCAAGGAATTGATACATCACAATTACATGATGCATCAAAAGTTTGGGTTGCAGAAGATCATTTTGTTCCTACAGCAGAAAAGATTTCTGCTGAAAACATAGTAAAATTATCTGAATTTACAAAAAAGTATGGAATAGAGAAACATTTCAAATATGGAATGGGTCAGTATGGAATATGTCATACATTATCACATGAAGAAGCATTAGTTTCTCCTGGCGAGGTATATGTTGGTGGTGACTCTCATACAAATACTACTGGTGCACTTGGTGCATTTGCATGTGGTTTAGGTCACACAGATGTTGCATATGTATTATTAAATGGTGAAATATGGTTCAAAATTCCTGAAACTTTCTATTTCAAACTAAATGGTAAATTACCAGAACATGTAATGGCTAAGGATTTCATTTTGAAGATTATAGGTGATATTGGTACTGATGGTGGTGCTTATAATACAATGCAGTTTGGTGGTAGTGGAATTGATGAAATGTCAGTTGAGAGCAGATTGACATTAACAAATATGACAACAGAGGCTGGTGCTAAGAATGGAATAATTGAGGCAGATGAAAAAACTTTAAACTATTTGCAACAACGTGGTGCAACTAACATAAACCAAATAAAATCAGACGAAGACGCAGAATATGCGAAAATTTTTGAATATGAAGCATCTGAAATTGAACCAATTGTAGCAAAACCATTTTCTCCAGAAAATATTACTCCTGTTAGAGATGTATCATCAATTGAATTAGATAAAGCCTACATTGGTTCTTGTACTGGTGCAAAATATGAAGATCTTTTGGCAGCTGCAAAAATTCTCAAAGGTAAACAAGTTAAAATTAGAACTGAAGTATTACCGGCGGCAATATCCATATACAAAAAAGCAATGCAGGATGGATTACTGCAAATATTCATAGATGCAGGTGCAATGATTGGACCACCAACTTGTGGTGCATGTTGTGGTGCACATATGGGAGTTCTTGCAAAAGATGAAATTTGTATTAGTACAACAAATAGAAATTTTCCTGGTCGTATGGGCCATATTGATTCACAGACTTATCTTGCATCACCATTAGTTGCTGCAGCATCTGCTGTAACAGGTAAAATTACTGATCCGAGGGATTTGAATTGAAAGGAAATGTAATAAAATATGAGCAGGATAACATTGACACAGATGTAATCATACCAGGTACCTATCTCAAAATTCATGATTATAACGAATTAGCTAAACATGCTATGGAAGGAATAGATCCTGATTTCCATTCAAAGGTTAATGATGGTGATTTTATTGTTGCAGGAAAAAATTTTGGTTGTGGTTCATCTAGAGAACATGCACCAATAGCACTTTCTACGTGTGGAATTAAAGCAGTATTGGCAGTATCGTTTGCAAGGATTTTTTATCGAAATTCAGTAGATGGGGCATTCCTTTTACCAATTGAGATAGATGAAAAAACATACCAAACAATTTCAAATAATGATGAACTAGAAATTAACATAGAAAAAAATGAAATAAAAAATATTTCAAAAAATGAGACATATTCAATGAAACCATTCTCAGAAATAATTGCAAAAATAATTTCTGCAGGTGGTTTGTTCAAATATAAAAAGTGATTATTTACAATGTCTGAAACATTATTTGAAAAAATCTGGAATTCACACGTTGTTAAGGAAAAGGAAAATGAACCATCATTAATTTACATTGATAGACATCTTATTCATGAAGTAACCTCTCCACAAGCATTTAATGGATTACGTATAGACAAAAGAAATGTTAGAAGGCCTGATCTAACTATTGCAACAGTAGATCATAATATTCCAACTACCGATAGATCATTACCAATATTAGATGAAACATCTTCTATTCAAATTCAAACATTAGAAACAAACTGCAAAGATTTTGGGATTAAATTATTTGGTAAAAATAGTAAAAATCAGGGAATTGTGCACGTTATAGGTCCTCAGCTTGGGATAACTTTACCTGGAACAACAATAGTATGTGGAGATAGTCATACTTCCACACAAGGTGCATTTGGTGCATTTGCATTTGGTATTGGAACAAGTGAAGTAGAGCATGTTTTGGCAACACAAACTTTGTGGTTAGAGAAACCAAAGTCATTTGAAATAATGGTAAATGGTAAAAGAAAAAATTCATTTGCAATTACTTCCAAAGATATCATTCTTAGTATAATTCGACAAATAGGCACTGATGGAGGTGCAGGACACGTGTTAGAATATCGTGGTGAAGCGATATTTGATCTTTCTATGGAACAACGAATGACAATTTGTAATATGTCAATCGAAGCAGGTTCTAGAGCAGGTTTAATTGCACCAGATGAAAAAACATTTGATTATTTAAAAAATCGTGAGTTTACTCCAAAAAACTATGATGAATTGGTTGATGATTGGAATGAAAATTTGCATACTGATTCAAATGTACAATTTGATAAGAGTTTTACAATTAATGTTGATCAAATTGCTCCACAAGTAAGTTGGGGTACAAATCCATCAATGGTATGTGATGTAACTCAAACTATTCCATTTCCAGAAGAATTTGGTAATGGTGTTTCTAATCAAATTAAAAGTGCAGAAAAGGCACTTGCTTACATGGATTTAAAACCTGGAATACCAATTACTGAAATTCAATTAGATAGAGTATTCATAGGCTCATGTACAAATTCAAGAATTGAAGATCTCATTGATGCAGCAGAGATTGTTAAAGGCAAAAAAGTTTCTCCAAATGTACGTGCTATGGTTGTCCCAGGTTCACAAATGGTTAAACATGAAGCAGAAAAACTTGGTATTGACAAAATTTTCATTGATGCTAATTTTGAATGGAGAGAATCTGGTTGTAGTATGTGTTTGGGAATGAATCCTGATATTTTAAAACCAGGTGAACGATGTGCCAGTACTTCCAACAGAAATTTTGAAGGGCGACAGGGTGTTGGTGGTAGAACTCATTTAGTTAGTCCAGTTATGGCTGCATCTGCAGCAATTGCAGGTCATTTTGTTGATGTTAGGGAATGGTGCTAAAATAATTGGAAAAATTTACAAAAGTTACAAGCATTATTACACCATTTGATAAAATTAATGTTGATACTGATCAAATTGTTCCAAAACAATTTTTAAAGTTGGTCCAAAAAACTGGATTTGGAAAATATCTTTTTTATAATTGGAGATTTGAAGATGATGGAACATTAAAAAAAGATTTCATATTAAATAATGAAAAATTCAATGGTTCAAAGATTCTTATTACAAATGAAAATTTTGGGTGTGGTTCATCTCGTGAACATGCAGTTTGGGCTCTAAAAGATTATGGTTTTTCTGTAATTATTGGAACTTCTTTTGCGGATATTTTCTATAGTAATTGTTTTAAAAATGGGATTCTTGCAATAAAAATGCCTAAGGATTTTGTAGAATCTCTTTTCATTTATGAGGGCAACTTAATAGTAGATTTAGAAAATCAAGAAATTATTGTAAATAATATAAAAGAGAATTTTGAGATTAAACAGGATAAAAAACGTAGATTACTTGATGGATTAGATGATATTGATCTCACTTTAGACTCTGAAAATATTATAGAATCATTTGAAAAAAATAGAACTATACCATCAATAATCTAATAACAGAAAATATTTTTTATCTATAGGATTTTTGTTTTCTTCTTCTAGCACCTGGGCCACCAAATTTCTTTGGTTCTTTTCTCCTTGCATCCCCACTAATTAGATATTGATCAAATTCTCCAATTCTTTTCTTAAGATCTTCACGTTTTGATTTATTGAATGGATGATCTTTTGGTTCCTTTTTTGTTTTTGTTAAACCTATTAATGCTCTAGATATTGCAGTGGCTACTGCATATGATTGACCCATGAATCCTCCACCTTTTACTCTAACTGATATATTCACTTTATCTCTAAGTTCTTCACCTATAATTTCTAACGGCATCAAAATTACTTCTCTTGCTGCTTCTGGTTCCATCATTTCTACTGGTATGTTATTTACTCTTATTTTTCCAACTCCTTTAGTTATGTAAACATGTGCACTAGCAGTTTTTCTTGAGGCAAAATAAATTTCTGTTTTTGGAATCAAAATTCGGTTCCACCTATATATCGACTTAATTCTGCCATACTAGTATAGTTTGATCGTGCTTTTGTAATTTTTGATTTTTCAAATTGAATTTTTTCTAAACCTTTTACTTCTTTTGGAACTCCAATATACGTTCTAAGTCTTGCTAGATCTGTTTTTTTAGATGGCTTTTCTTTTGGTAACATACCTCTAATCATTCTTTTGATTATTGTATCTGGTCTTCTTGGATGAAATGGACCATGTCTTGGATGAATTATACTATGAATTTTTAGAAAATCTTCGTATTCTCTAACTATACTTGGTCTTTTACCACTCATCATTATTTTTTCACAATTTATAATAAACACTCTATTTCCATTTCGTAAAAGTTTTGCAACATTAGAACAAAGTCTTCCTGCAATAAGATTAGTACCATCTACTACTGTAGGTTTACTATTGTCAATTACCTGTGCTTGTTGTTTAGCCAATTATCTTAACACCTTTTCCAGTTGGGAATCTTTCAATCATTTCAGAAAATTTTATAACTTCTCCACCTGATTCTTTAATTTTTTTAGCAGCAGAATTTGATATTGAAAATGAGGATAGAATAATTTTATGAGCAATTGTGCCAGTTCCTAGTACTTTACCTGCGATAACAACTGCAGTCCCATCATCTGAATTATCATGAATTTTTTTAAGATTTATGGTTTTTTGACTGGAATTTGATTTTAAAGCAGATTTTGAAAGTTTTAACCAAATAGGTGCATCATTCTTTTTTGAAGCATTTTTTAGATCTTTTGCTATTTGAATAACAATTTGATTTACCATAAATGAAATCACTTAACAACCCAAATATAATGTGTATGTCCGCTATTTCAAGTCAGAGATTATTTGTTTAAAACTATCTAGTCGAGATGATAGTTCATTTACACCTGCAATAATAATATTTTTTGGTTCTAGCGCACCTGTTGTTTCTACAGTTAGTATGTGTTCATCATCTTTAGTGGTCTCAAGTAATGTTGCAATGTTTGATGAATTCCATTTTGCATGTTCTGTACCTCTACCTAATCTTGCATGTGCTTCAAATTTTATTCTTTGATTTGGTGCAAGTGTAACAATTGGTATATTGTCTGAAACTGGTTTAATTATATCATCTTGTGATTTCAATTCGCTTGAAAATACTGTTCTACTTTCTGTTGCTATACCAGAATCTAAACTTAATACAATTTTATCTGTTTCATTATTTGTTTGAATTGAAGATAGTTCTGTTTTTAATGGGATCAAACCTAATCTATGCGAAATTCCCTCATCAGCCAAAATAGAAGAATTTTCTAATATATCAACAGTATCAACGGCAAAAATTGGAATTCCATTCAGGCAAATTCTCCTTAATGCATTAGCATATTGTAATGGCAATCCTTGTAATTTAACAGAGATCTTCTGTTCACCTTGATCAATAATCTGTAATGACAAATCTTAATCAAAAACTGATAAGTCCAAATAAATAGCTAACTAGATTTTCATCAGGATTAAATACATTAAATGTCTCTAACAGCTATGGTTGACAAATTTTCTATTGTTAGATACACATATTCTAATGAAAAATTTGAATTATTAGTTAAACCTGATCCAGCATTTGACTATAAACTTGGAAAAATATCTGAAATTTCAAAGATTTTAGTATCAGATGAAATTTACACTGATTCAAACAAAGCTCTGAGAGCATCATCTGAAAAATTGCTTAAAGCTTTCAAAACTGATGATCCAACAGAAATTGCAAAAATAATAATGCAAAAAGGTGAACTTAATCTCACAACTGAACAAAGAAAAAAAATGACATCTGAAAAGAAAAAACAAATTGTAACATTTATTTCAAAAACATATGTTGATCCTAAAACACATTTACCACATCCACCATTACGAATAGAACAAGCTATGATTGATGCTCGAGTTTCAATTGATCCTTTTAAAAATTCTGATTCTCAAGTAAATGAAATTGTAGAAAAATTACGTTCTATAATTCCTCTTAAATCTGAAAATTTAGTTCTAGAAATTTCTATTCCAGCACAGTTTGTTGCACAATCATATACTGTGTTAAAATCTACTGGAAGTTTAAAGAAAGAAGATTGGCAACCAAACGGCTCATTAAAAGCAATACTAGAAATACCAGCTGCCGCAAGACCAAACGTGATTGATAGATTAGGTGCAATTACTAAAGGTACTGCATTTGTTGAGGTAGTACAATGAGTAATGAAAGAGGCCGTCATGTAATTCCAGGTGAGGTAATAACTTCTGGAAATTATAGATCTGAACAAAATACATTCATGGAAGGAAATAAGATTATTTCTACTGTAATTGGATTATCTGATATTCGTGATGACGGTGTACGTGTTATACCATTAACTGGTGGTTATATTCCAAAAGATGATGACTTGGTAATTGGAAAAGTTGTTTCACACTCTGCTATGTCTTGGTTAGTAAACATAAATTCGTGTTATGATGGTATGTTACCTGCAAGTGATGTTTTTGGTAGAGATTTTTCATCACATTCTGATGATCTTACATCAAAACTTGATACTGGTGATCTTATTGCAGCAAGAATTGTAAATTCTGACAGAACACGTGACCCATTATTGACAATTTCAGGTCGTGAATTAGGAAAAATTGATTCTGGAGAATTAATACGTATTTCACCAAGTAAAGTTCCTAGATTAATTGGTAAACGTGGTTCTATGATCCAAATGATTGAAAATGCAACTAATACTAACGTAACAATTGGACAGAATGGTTTGCTAGTTATTACGGCTGATCATTCAAATGGATTAATAAAGGCAATAAATGCAATAGAATTAATTGAAGAACAAGCACATGTTGCAAATTTAACTGATAAAATAAATGAAATGTTAGAATCAAAAAGTGAATAAAAATGGGTGGAAGAGATACAAATATTGTTTTATTAGACGAAAATGGAATTCGTTCTGATGGTAGAAAAGTAAACGAGACCAGAAAAGTTACCATAAAAGCTGGAGTTCTAAAAAATGCTAATGGTTCAGCTTATATCGAATTTGGCGATAATAAAATTTTAGTAGGCGTATATGGACCTCGTGATGTTCATCCAAAACATATGTCAGACACAAGTACGGGAATATTACGATGTAGATATCACATGGCACCATTTTCTGTCGGTGAAAGAAAGAATCCTGCACCATCAAGAAGAGAGATTGAAATTAGTAAAGTAATCAAAGAAGCACTGCAACCTGCCGTTATGTTAAAAGAATTTCCTAGAACTGCTGTAGATGTTTACATGGAAGTATTACAAGCTGATGGAGGTACTCGTTGTGCTGCACTTACAGGTGCATCTGTTGCATTAGCTGATGCTGGAATACCAATGCGTGACTTGGTTGCTGGATGTGCCGCTGGTAAAGCAGCTGATACAGTAATTTTAGATGTGAATAATGAAGAAGATCAAGCTGGTCAAGCTGATTTACCAATTGGATATATGCCAAATCTTGAAAAAATTACTTTATTACAATTAGATGGAGTGCTTACTCCTGAGGAATACAAAGCATGTCTTGAAATTGGTATTGATGGATGTAAACAGGTTTATGAAATTCAGAAAAAAGCCTTACAGGAAAAATATTTTTCAACTGGAGATGATAAAAATGGCTAGTTCAATTATTATTGATTCACTAAAAAAAGCACATATTCTTGAATTACTTGCTGATGGAAAACGATTAGATGGTCGTTCATTAGAACAACCAAGAGAACTTTCTATTGATGTTGGAGTTATACCAAAAGCAGAAGGTTCTGCTAGAGCACGATTAGGTGACACTGAAGTTGTAGCAGGTGTTAAAGTTCAACCAGAAAGACCATTTCCAGATACTGGTGATCAAGGTATGTTAATTTGTACTGCTGAAATTTTACCAATTGCACATCCTACAGCTGAAACTGGTCCACCTACTCCAGATGTTGTAGAATTGGCAAGAGTTACTGATAGAGGAATTCGAGAAAGTAAAATGCTTGATATGAAACAATTAGTTCTTGAAAAGGATAAATCAGTAATAGGAATATTTTGTGATAACGCTGTAACTGATCATGATGGTAATCTATTTGATGTTTGTTCCTATGCTACTACTGCAGCACTAAATTCATGTAAACTTCCTAAATATGAAATGCAAGATGATAAACCTGTAAAAATCGAAAATGAAACAATTGATCCTCCTATTACAACGCTTCCTGTTTCTGTAACTATGGCCAGAATAGGAGATTATATTTTGGTTGATCCAAATATGGATGAATGGTCTTGTCTTGATGCTAGAATCACAATCACAACAAACTCTGATGGTAATGTAGTTGCATTACAGAAAGGTGGACCAGAAGGATTTACTAGTGATCAACTAATAAAATGCGCTGAGATATCTGTACAAGTTGGATCAAAAATACGAGAAATTATAAAAGAAGCAACTAAAGGTAGTAACTAGAAATGGCAAAAAAACAATCACCAATGAAGGGTCTGGGTGCAAGATATGGAATTAAACCACGAAAACAGTATTCACAGGTCCATAGAATCTTAAAGGCAAAAAGAAAATGTCCTAGTTGTGGTGGTTCTTTTACTAGAGATGCGGTTGGAATTTGGTCATGTAAAAAATGTGGTTATAAAATAGCTGGAACAGCTTATGACATTAAACTTTAGTGCCAAAATAGAAGTTACTGCAAAAGAGAAAACTAAAGCAATATTTGATTCAATTGCAACTGATAATAGATTTTATCCTGAAAATCCAACAAAAACAAAAATGTCATATAATAAAAAAATACTTATTGAAATTGAATCTGAGCAAATTCCACAGTTACGTGCAAATCTAAATTCAACTTTACGACTTATACAAGCATCAGTTGATTCCATAAACTCTGTAAACATATAATAAAACAAACAACAAAAAATCATCATGTCTGCAGGTCAACAAATGCCACCATGGTTGCAAGAGCAAATTGGAAAATTACAACAAACACAGCAAGGTCTTCAGTCAATTATGGGTCAAAAACAACAGGTTGAAATGGATTCTAATGAAGCTGAAAAAGCTTTGGAAGAATTAAAAAAAGCAGGTGATGATGATCAAGTTTTCAAACATGCTGGTTCCATTTTAATTAAATCAACTAAGAAAGATCTAATTGAAGAATTAGAAGAGAAAAAAGAATTAGCAAAAACACAAATCACTGTTTTATCAAAACAGGAAGAACGATTAAAATCCAGTCTTCAAGAACAAGAGAAAAAAATTCAAGAAATGCTCAAAAATCCAGCCTCATCAGATTCTAATAATCCACAAAAATAACTATAATTCCAAATAAGATATTAACAAATTCATTTTATTTTCTATATGAAAGTAAGTGATCTTCGTATCATTGTTGATGAAAGAGAGAAAAAAAGTGGTATACCAAAACTTCTTGATGCTATTGGTATAAAAACTGAAATCAAAACTCTAATGGTCGGTGATTATATTGTTGGACCTGAAACTGTTGTTGAACGTAAAAGTATTCAAGATTTACTGTCATCAATATTTGATGGTAGATTATTTGATCAATGTAATAGATTAAAAGAACATTTTCAATTTCCAATACTTTTGATGGAGGGTAATGTAGATGAAATTGATTCAATTACAGAAAACCCACTTATTTTTTATGGTGCACTATCAACAATTGCCATTGATTTTAAGATCCCAATTATTCCCACATCAAGTGCAATTCATACTGCAAAATTACTTGTGTCATTATGTTCTAAAAAAGAATCAATCAAAGGACCATTTCTTAAAAAAATAAAAAAATCTAATGATCTACATAAACAACAACTATCTGTATTGTGTAGTCTTCCTGGTATAGGAGAAAAATCTGCTATGCGAATACTTGAAAAATTTGGTTCTCCAATCATTGCACTTAACTCAACGTCAAAGGATTTAGCAAAAATTCCAGGTTTGGGAGAAATACGTGCAAAAAAAATTAAAAAAATGTTAGAGAAAAAAAGTAATCATAAGAAATTATCTAATCAAAAAACATTACATGATTAAAAAAATTGCATTAAGATTTTGTTTTAATCAGTTTTTTTCGTAATACGTTTCCACAAATGGAACAAATTTTTTCATTTGAAAAATCTTTTTTACATGCTGGACAATAAAAAATCCATTTTCCGACTATTTTAATTCCTTTAGTCATAACTGGAATTATATTAATTCCAAGATCTTTAGATACATTTGATACGGCAAAATCATCAGAAATTAACTCTGCATTTAGTTCTAATGATAATGCAATACATGATATGTCTTGTTCAGATAAACTTTGAATATCACCAGTTTTTTTTGCATGAATTTTAGCACGTTCCTGAAATTTCATGTCTGGTTCTCTTACTACTAATCTATTTGTATTTATGAGAATTTGTAATGCATCATGATTTTTTTTGATATGTTTAATTTCATCATATACTAATGTTGTAACATAATTAACTTCTTGTGATCTAAATGGTATTCCTGCATAAAATGCAGTTGCATCTAAAACTCTAGAAACCAAGTTTATTCATTTGTCTTAGACCTTTTTTCCTTAATCTTACAAATACTGCTTGTTTTTTAAATTTTTTAATTGTAATTGTTTCCCCAACATTAGCTGATCTTATCATTTGTGCATCCATTACAATATTACAATCATGTGAACAAATAATTTCAACTTTCTCATCAGGTACTACAATTGATGGTAGTCTATGCACAGGTGCAACAGGTGTAATAATTAAAACATCTAAACTTTCATGTAATAATGGACCACCAATTGAAAATGAGTGTCCAGTAGAACCACTAGGTGTGGAAATTATTACACCATCCATTTTTTGTTTTACAGTATCATTCTGGAATTTTATATCAAACTCTGCGGTCTTTGTTAGATTTTTTCTATTAACATAAATTTCATTTAATGCAGGTGCAAATTCTTCACCGTTACATGAAGCAACTACTCTAGTTCTTTTATCTAACCAAATTTTATTTTTATTAATACTTTCCAATGCCTTATCAAATTCATTTAATGTAATTTCAGAAAGAATTCCTCTATTGCCTCCAACATTTATTGTCAAAATAGGTGTTTCATTTTGCAGGTTTCTAAAAGCTCTTAATGTTGTTCCATCTCCACCAAGTGTAATAACTAAATCTAATTTCATTTTGGATAATTCTTCTAGTGATTCTACTTGTTTTGCACCTGAAACTTGAACCGGTGAAATAGTAATTACTTTTGAGTTATTATCAACAAGTTTTTTTGTAATAACCACTGCTGCATCCTCTGATATTTTTGAGCCAAATTTACTTACTATAGCTACATTCTTTACTTTCACGCAGATCTCTCTAATATTCATTATTTAAAAATTATAGAGCTTGTGACAGTTTTACCTGCTTTTTGAAAGGTTTTTAACTAATTTCCACTAAGTTGTATCATATGTCACTATTACTAAAAGAACGAGTATATACAATGGAATCTCCTACTGCCAAAAGAGGAGTTTATCCTTTACACGGTTACAAACTAGGTCTCTATAGATTACCTATAAAATTAGACGATCCTGCTGAAATGAAATCAATTCATGATGGTCTTAAGAATACTTTTGAAATGGATATGTATGCAGATAGAATTTTTGCAACGTATACATGGTCTGAAGAAAATATGCCAGATAAATTTTCAAAAGATTATGAAAAAGTTGATCTTAGTATTACAGTTGAAATTGTTTCAGGTGAAGTTGTTGATATAATATATCAAATTTTTCCGTTAGACAAATTTGGCGATCCTCAGTGGATTACAGATTATAGAAAGAAAGCAGATCATTTTGCAAAAATGATTATTGATACTATACTAAGAAATACAATACTTTCTGACAAAATGGTTGAATCACTTATCAAGACAGAAACAATTTCCGAGGATCAAGCATTAATTAGATTAGAAGAACTTACTCCACTTGCACAAATTGTACCTGATGCAAAGCCTAAACCTGTTGAAGAGAAAGTAGAAGTTGCAACTTCTGGTGATATTAAGAATGAGATAAAACGTGATGGAAATGAACCAGTTGACGGACCAATTGACATTGAATATAAATCAAAGATGAAACCTTCTGCATCTTTTACAGCTCCATCCAAATATGAAATTAAAACTTGGGGTCGTGTTGGAAGTGATAATAAAGTGATGGGTGTATGGGGAGAATTTGTTTCAGTTGATTATGATATTTGTGTAGGTGATGGTGCATGTATTGATGCATGTCCAGTAGGAGTTTATGAATGGGCTGAATTTCCTGGAAATGCCGGCTCTGCAAAGAAACCTCTTATGCAAGGAGAGCCAGACTGTATATTTTGTTTAGCATGTGAAGGAGTTTGCCCTCCAGAAGCAATTAAGATATTTGAACAAAAATAGTACCTGATTTCAAATATAAATAGCCAAATCCACTCAAAAGTGTTAGATCATGGAAGGTAATCCATTCACCCAGTTTGTATTCCAAGTTTTTCTATTTTGTGCAATTGTCATAATTGGTTATACTTGTAATTTCTATTATTTAGCGTTCTTATCTAGTAGAAGAAAAGATGAAAATTCTACATCTGAGATAGGCGAACCAACAATAACAATACAACTTCCTATCTACAATGAAAAATACGTTGCAACCAGATTAGTGGATGCTGTTTGTGCACAGGATTATCCTAAAGAAAAAATGCGAATAATGGTTTTAGATGATTCTGATGATGATACAGTAAACATGATGCGTCAAACTGTTCTCAAATATCAGAGTCAAGGATTTGATATATCACATGTAAGAAGAGGAACAAGACAAGGTTACAAAGCAGGAGCACTTAAGCACGCAATGAAATCAACTACAAGTGATTTTGTTGCAATTTTTGATGCTGATTTTATACCACCAGAATGGTATCTAAAAAAAGCAATACCCCATTTCACAAATTCAAAAATTGGACTTATTCAGTGTAGATGGGGGCATGTGAACGAAAACTACTCAGCACTTACTCAAGCACAGGCTTTAAATTTAGATTTTCATTTCTTAGTTGAACAAAAAGCTAAAAGTAATTCACATTTATTCATGAATTTTAATGGTACCGCAGGAATTTGGAGAAAAGAATGTATCGATGATGCTGGAGGATGGCATACTGCAACTCTTGTAGAAGATTTGGATCTAAGTTATAGAGCACAGATGAAAGGTTGGAAATGTTTATTCCTACCAGACATAGTTGTTGATGCAGAATTACCTGTTCAAATGAATGGTGCAAAAAGACAACAATTTCGTTGGGCTAAAGGATCAATACAATGTGCAATTAAATTACTTGGAAGTATACTTCTAAAAAGAAAAATTGCATTTGATGCAAAATTACAAGCATTTATTCAACTCACAAGACATATTGTATTTCCACTGATGCTTATACAATTCATCACACTTCCAATACTTCTTGCATCAGAAGTGAATCTTTACATTGTAAGCTTCTTACCTGCAGTAACATTAGCAACATATCTTGCAATGGGTCCAGGTGCATATCTTCTTGTAATTCATAAAATGTACAAAAAAAATTGGAAGACACATGCAAAGGCGTTACCATATCTTCTTGTTTATTCAATTGGAATGTCTGTAAATAATACAGTTGCCGTATTTGATGGTGTAATAGGTAAGAAAAATGAATTTCTAAGAACACCAAAATATGGTATAGTAAAAAATGATGATGATTGGAGAGATAAGGCATATAATCTTCCATTCACAAAAACTACACTTTTAGAACTATTTTTTGCAGTATATGGCATATTAGGAATATTTATTGCAATATTTTCCAATAATCCAATTTTTGCTCCTATAATTGGTCTACAGGCAGTAGGTTTCTTTTACATAGCCTTGATTAGCTTTTCACATACAAGATTTAAAAGACCAAAGTTTAGTGACCATAAAATAACGAAGGAAGAAAAGATGGCAAATAATTTTTACAGACTAGCACTTGGTGGGATTTTTGCAATAATTGTAATTGGCGGATACATGTCATTTGTAGGATATAGTACTGATGTGTATCCAATTGACATGTCAGTTGGTTTGTTGGACAGAACTATGGCATCATCTGATCCTCAATCAATCTTATTAGATCTTAACGCAATCAAAGGTCATCTTCCAGCTAACGGGAATCCAGTTTGGATATTTCCAACTGACACTACAAACTTTGTAAGGATTCAAACTGATCTAGATACAATGATAATTAGTGCCGAAAAGATTACTGCAGTGCCAACTGATAGTGCAGCATATCATACTGGAATAACAGATATTCGTGAGAGAGCACAAGTTTTACAAGAAAATCTGGCTGATGCAATCCCATACATGTATGTTAGTTTTTCTAACATAATCTTTAGTTCAATTTGGATTGCAGCATTACTTGCTATATTTGCTGTATTAAACAAAAAGAAACAACAAATGAATGAATACGATTTATCAAAAGATGTTTAAGAAATATTTAGTTCATTTCTTACTTCATCAACTGCCCTAATACCAAAAATATCTCGAACTTGTTTTATTCGTATTGTTTCTTTCAATAGATCACTGCCTAAATTATTTTTTAAGACATTAAATACATCAGAAAATCTTAATTCCCATTTATCTGCACAATCAAAAATCTTTCCTACTGCCCATTGTCTTACTTCATGTGGTAATGGGATTTTTTCATTTGCTTCAATTGATAATTTATCAAACAAATTTACAATATCCGTTGTTTGCCCAGTCATTTTTTCTATATCCTTAATCTCACCATATTTTGACTCTGCCTGCATTCTTATGTTTGATTGATATTCAGATAATTTCAAAAGTGCAATAACTTCTTTTGATGAATCATCTGCTGCTTTGTTTGTAACATTTTTGATTCCTTGTAATTCTTGAAATACCTTGTCTGTTTTTTTATGAAATTCTGAGGCTAATTCATCTGATCTATCTATGATATTTGACAAACTTGAGATTTTCTCTTCTATCTGTGATTTGAATGTCTTCATTCCATCTCCTATAACAGAACCAGAATCAGGATTTTTTATAATTCCTGATATTTCATTTTTTAGATTTGACATATCTTCACTAATAATTCCTGTTCTATTAGTTATGGATTGTATACTTTTTCTCAATTCATCTATTTGATTTGTAATTCCAGATGAGGAAACAGTTTTACTTGAAACTGATTTAATTTGCTCTTTAACATCATCCACTCTATCAGCTATCTTCATTATCATTTTTGAATTATTTCTTATTGAATCAGCACTTTGTGTTACAGATTGGATAATTTCTTTAGTATTTGGGGATGTTTTTTGCGAATCTTCAATTTTTTTAATCTTTTCTTGAAGACTGTTTGTTTGTTCATTTAATCTGGTTACTATTCCTGTATTTGCTTTTACTTCATTTAATCCTGAGAATAATCTTTGTGTATCTTCCTCAATTATGTTTATTTGCTTTGATTGTTTTTGAATTTGTTCCATTGTTGACCCAAGCGTATCTATCATTTTCTTCATAGAAACCAGGATTTTTTGATTATCAGCAAAAACTTTTGTCATTGATTTTATTTCTTTTGATAATGTTTTTGTTGAATCAGAAACTGCAGCCACTTTTTTTAACAGTTGATTTGTATTTGGTTCTCTTTTTATACCAGGTGTTTTTTTTGTCTTATTCTTATTGGTAGTACTTTTGGTTCTTTCTTTTTTCACTACCATATTAGATAAACAGTATTTTACTGATTAAAAAAGTTCCATATGAAATAAAATAGTAGTTATCGAGATTACTTGTTGACAGTTTCAGGATCATGAAGTAGTTCATGGAAGGTTTTTTCGGCCAATCCGTTTCTAGTCTCGATAAAATGTTGTTCACAGTATTCACATTCTAACATATAGTACTGTATAGTACGGTACTATTAATAATCTAGGTTCTTTTGAAATTACCAACCTGGTCAGATACCCCAGAGCTTATTTCTTCATAAATCAGTCACTCTGATCATCATCCCAGTATATCATTTATACAAAAAATTGATAATAAAGTCATTATCCTGTAAATTGTTTTAAGGAATTCATTCTTAATTAAGAGATGCAAAACTATTTTCTCCAAATTGAATCTGATGGAAATTTACAATCTTCACTTACTGGCGGAATATGGAATCTTGTAGATAAAATCAATCCAATACAAATGCCTCATGATACATTTGTAACTGATTTAGCAATAATTATGATTCTTGCAGGTATAGTCACATTAGCATTTTTTAAAATTCGCCAACCATTAATCATAGGCTATCTGTTTGCAGGAATGCTAATAGGACCATTATCTCCATTATGGACTTCGTTTTTATCAGAAAATGGAAATAGTGCAAATACAGGAACCGTTGGGTTGTTGTCTGATATTGCGGCATTGAATGTATTTGCAGAAATTGGTGTAATTTTATTACTTTTTGTTATTGGAATTGAATTTCCATTTGCAAAGATACGTTCAATTGGAAAAGTGGCTATTGGAGTAGGAACGTTAGGTCTGTTCTTGACATTAGGAATAGTGTTCTATGCCTGTACTAGTATGGGATTAGCCTTCATGGATTCATTGTTCTTAGCAGCTGCATTATCAATAAGTAGTACTGCTATAATCGTCAAGGTCTTAGAAGAATCAGGTAAGATAAAAAAGGAATCTTCAATTCTTGTTTTAGGAATTCTTATTGTAGAAGATGTAATAGCAGTAATTCTAATAGCATCACTTGAATCAATTGCATTAGTAGGTAATGTATCAATAGAAGGAATTATTGCAGTGGTCGTTGTTGCAGGAATTTTAATCGTTGGTACTTTTACAGTAGGAATTAGGGTTATACCAAAACTGGTTGACAGAGTTGCTAGTGCTGAAAATAGAGAAATTCTACTTTTGGCGATTTTGGGCGTTTGTTTTGGTTACTCATTACTAGCTAATGTTGTAGGATTATCCGTTGCTATAGGTGCATTCCTTGCGGGAGTCCTTATTGCAGAATCAAAATCTGCTGAAGTCTCAAAAATACTTTCTAGTCCAATTAAAGACATGTTTGTAGCCATATTTTTTGTATCTGTAGGTGCTCTTATGGACGTGAGTCAGCTTGAAAATTATATTTTTGTCGCAATAGCCTTAATCGCTGTTGCATTATCTATGAAACTTGGCGGAAATCTACTAGGCAATTTTATTTTCAGACAAGAAAGAGGAAAATCATTAAGATCAGCCTTTACATTAGCAGCACCTCGTGGAGAATTTTCTATTGTTATAATCAAAGTTGGAGTAGATGCTGGTGTTGTCAGTGCATTTTTGTTCCCATTAATTGGTATTATTACAATTATTACTGCAATCATAACCCCATTTTTAGTAAAAGCGGGTGATAAAATAATTCCAAAATTATTGAGAAAGTAATTGTCAGATCCTGAATTAAAAAATCTTTTAGAGAAGTCTCATAAGGATTTATCAATTCAAGACTTTGAAGGAAAAAGCGTTCCATGTGTTGAGTTTAATGGAAGAAAATTTGATGATATACTAACAACGGTTGCAGGAAAACCATTAGTAGTTGATACAAATCTTAACATACTTCAGGATGGTCTTGGACACGTTTTTGTTGAAATGTCACTTACATTTTCACATGGAGGAATAAAGGAAAACGTTTTGATTAACGCAAATGAAAACATGGAATTTTTTGAGGCATTAGCTGAAAATACAATGATTTCAATAGCATCAAAAGAATCCCCAGAGAAAATTTTCATGATTCAATTACCAAAACCTGAAAGAGCAATGAGTGCATTAGAGATTATAAGAAATGGATTAAAAACACCTTGAAACTAGAATGCAGTCGCCGGGATTCGAACCCGGGTCACTAACTTGGCAAGCTAGAATAATAACCAAACTATACGACGACTGCTCAATCGTTAAATTAAAAATAGGATATTAAAGCGTAATGATTTTTCCAACATTGTTTTTAATCACATAGTTATATCATACTCATGAATGATAAAATTCGTGTAATAATATCTGATAAACTAGATGAAATTTTTGCAAAAAATGATGAAATTACAAAAATTATATCATCACTCAATTCTTTAGATTCTAAATCATTAAGCTATGGAATATTGATTGGACGTTTATACAATTCATTTTATTATCAGCATAGAAGGATTTTAGGAAGAAATCCTAAAACAAATGAATTTTTAGAGTTTCTTGATATGATTAAACTGAAACAAAAAGATTTTCTAGAAAAACTAGGTTTTTGATTTTTTTAATTCTATTACCTTAATTGTTGGTGTACCTGGGAGTTTAACACATGCACCTTTCAATGCTTTTTTTGCAGCTTCCAAATGCTGTCTTTTTACATTCATTTCCATTATGACTTGTCCTGGTTTTACTCTTGCTCCAAGACTGTTTGCTTTACCAAATGCTCTTCTCATTCCTTCTGAAAGTCTATCAGCACCTGCAGCTGCAATTGTTTTATTTTCTCTAAGTCTTACATGTGGGTAGATTCTTAGACGTGATGAATATCCACTTTCTCCAGTTACTTTTTCCAAGGTTTTGTTAGCAGCTAATCTGGTTGATTCGATAGCCATATGTCTAATCTGAATTTTTTCGTTAATTAATAACTGAACACAAACATCATAGTCGCCTTTGGCATTTCCACTATTAAATTTGGCAATTCTAATCTGTGGTTTACCTTTGATATGCCTTGTATTTGCATAAGGTTGCCCTCTACCTTGTCTGTAACATGCTCCATGCATAATATTGAAAATTTAACTGCCCTATTTTAACGGTTAGAAAATAAGGTTAATTTTCAGGTCTTTATTCATAAATCATCTTTATTCTTATATTAGAAATTCTTCATTTAATCAGTATGTCATTTGATTTAGATTTCCAAATATCTGGTGATCTCATAAAAAATCAAACAATAATAAAAAATCAAAAAATGAAAAATGAATTAGAACAAAAAGGATATGGAGGAACTGACAATGATAACTATTTTCTAGACATGATTGAAACATTATATTTATTATATTTAAAAAAACTAAAACTCATTAAAAATAAATCCATTATTGATTTTGATAATTTAATGCAAATTTGCATTAAATCAGACACAGATATTTTTACAAAATTCCTAATTTTTCGTGATTTAAGAACACGTGGTTATGTAGTTAAAGAGGGATTTGGTTTTGGTTCTGATTTTAGAGTTTATGAACGTGGTAATTTTGGAACAAAATCTGCAAAATATCTTGTGTTTGCATTAAATGAAGGTACACAAGAGAAGATTGGACAAATTCAAAAAAATATTTTTGAAATAACACAGATGGGAAAAGAACCAATTATAGCAGTAATAGAGAGACGTGGTGAGGTCATATATTATAAAATATCAAAGATGACTTTTTTAGAAAATAAATCTGATTTACAAATGAAAGATTTCAAATTTTAGAATTAATTTATGTTTACTGCCCATTCAGATGAATATTTGAGAAGATTGTGTTTTTCTGCATATTCAAAATCATAGATTGAAACAGATTTTGTTTCATTAGACCATAGATCCTCAAAATCTTCCTTTTTAGTTTCTACTCGTGTTTTATCGTTCCATGATGTAAAAACATCAACTGATTCAAAATTTCTACTGTTAGTATCAAATGACACATTTGATGTTCCTGAAAATGCTACTGAATCTCCATTTGCATCTTGAAATATTCCAATTTTTTCAGAAAATGAACCGTCAACATTTTCTGAACTAGGTATTCCCACTTTAATCATCAGATTACCAGATGTAATCAGTTTTCTTATAACCTCAAGTTTTGCGTCTCTAATCAGTTCTGGATTAAAATTAATTCTAGTATTTCCATTGTTTGAAAAAAGTCTTGACATTGTATTCAAATCACTAATTTTAAACTGGTGTCCAGTTATCATTCTAATTCTAGCGTTGGGTGTAGAATTATGAAATCCTAGTGAAAGTGTTGACAAACCTTGTAATGTAACATATTCAATTGCTCTATCATATTGTATGCAGTTGCTTAAGCATGGAATAAAAAAATCTGTAATAATATTATCTCTATCAGATCTATATTGCTCTTTAAATTTTAAATTTCGAAGTTGCATATACAATAATAGAATAGGTCATAAATGAATATGCTCCCATCGGGATTTGAACCCGAGTCACTGCCTTGAGAGGGCAGTATGCTTGGCCGGACTACACTATAGGAGCTGAAAAAATCACTATGTTTCACAATTTAAAGCAAGTGTTTTGGATTAGTTGTTTAGTAAAAATTAGTGAGTTCTTTACTTTATAGAAAATAATATTCCATGAATAACATGGATTTTAAATTATTTTTAAAGGAATTATCTTTAATGGAGCACCCAATTGCATTAGGTGGTTGTAGAGCACAAAAAATTCATTATGATTGCTGTGATTATAATATTGTTATATTCGATAATACAAATAATCCTGATTCAGTAGTTCAGATTGACAATGGATTTGTAAGATTACATCATGCAAATCTTAATGAATCTAGAATAGAGATTTTAAATAAATATGATAATTTAGAGATAATTTCAGATCCAAAATGGGAATTGAAAATATTTCTATCAAAAATTAACGAAAAAAAAAGTTCAATTTCACAGGCATATTCTAGAAAATGTATTGTTGAATCACAAGTATGTTTAGTCAAAGCTAAAAATGGTTTAGATATATCAGATCCTTTTACATCGTGTTGGGTTAAATGCGCTGCATATTTTCTTATTGACGCAATATTGTCTCTAAACAATAAACAAAATTGTCCAGTTCATACATTAAATTCAATTAGAAAATTAAAACCTAACACGTTAAATGATTCTTTATCATTAATTACTGAATGTATTGGATTTGAAAGATCTACTAATTCACTTTTATTCAGAATGTTAAAATCTACTCAAGGATTTTCTGACATGATTGAGAAAAATAATCATTCAAAAATTATTAAAAATAAAGCTGATTATTTAATTAAAAATTCATTATTATCTGATTGCTATTTTTATTTAGGAAATGTCAATCGAAATAATTTCTATAAAATTAAAGACATGTCAAGCAAATTACCTGAATTTATTCATATTTTGAAAACTGGATTTGATTTAGAAAATGATATTGTTAAACTTCAATCTGATATCAGTACATTGGCATCAATTGCAAATGGCATGCTCAAAGATTAAGCGTATAACATAACGCTGTTAGGAAATATCGAAAACTCTTAAAACCAAGTCTAATGTAAACTTCCTATGACAGATCAAGCATGCGGCTGTGAAGCAGATTCAGGCGATCCAGATTATTCATGTGATTGTGCAATGCAAGGTCATTGCATATGTAGCCATGACTGTTCTTGTAGTACTGACGTCTGTAAAGAAGCAGTAAGCCAACTATCATAGAAACTTTATCTTTTTCCTTTTTTTCTTTTATTTGTCTAGCTAATTCTATGAAACATTTATCTTAGTAAATTTAGGTTTGATTTTGTGGATCTAAG
>CAYVQV010000004.1:0-6783 GCA_964454035.1 uncultured Candidatus Nitrosopelagicus sp.
TTGCTTTTGCTTTTGCTTTTGCTTTTGCTTTTATTTGATTTTTTTTAGCTAACATTGCTAATTCTGCTTTTCTTTCTTCAAGTTCTTTTTTGAGTTCTGCAGCCTCTTTTTCTTGTTTTGACATTTTTTTCAATATTTTTCACTATCCAAATTTTTAATTCACTCGTAAGTTTTCACTGTGTGAATACGTTTGTTTGTAAGTCTTGTCATATAATTCAATTAAAATTTCATATTCTCCAGTTTCGCCTAATATCTCTGAATAGTTATTATCTATAGGTAAATTACTATTTTCTGGAATATAGCACTGATTTAGAAATCCACTTTGTGTAACTACTTGTTTTGTAGAATTTGTAATTTTATATATTGTAATGTATAAATCCCCGCAATTAAATGTGGAATCCATAACTCTAATTTCAAATTCTATTGGTTCAGATGCACTATATTTTGTTTCTAATCCAATTAATTGGATTGTTTGTGTACTAATATTATTGGCCACACCAATTTGCCACATATCTAATTCACGTTCAGAATCATTTAATGCCTCAGCCATAACTAATGTTCCTAATCCTACCGATAATATTATCGGCAACACATAAACCAAAAATGGCGATTTACTCATTTCGATTAAACTCTGTAACGCACTTATATCAATATAATCATGAAAGAAATCAAAAATTATAATCAAAATATTGAAAAATTATAATAAAGAAGCAAAAATAGACAAAAAGGATTCGTTTAAAGCTCTAAGATAATTTGGTCACACTAGTTAAATTCATCACAAAATCATATTTGCCAGATGCGATTAAGAAAATTCCGAGTTAGAGCATATAGATGCATCCATGACTCTGGTGAGATTCGAGTTGGTGATCTTGCTGCTTTCGTTGGTAGAAATGAAAGTGGAAAAACAACTATTTTACAAGCTTTAACATTGCTGAATAGAGAACATCAATTATCGGAACTTGATCTATGTGATGAGATGGTTGAAGAACTAAAAAATGAAGTTATGTTGGCTGAAGGAGAATTTGATCTAAATCACAATGAAACAAGAATTATTAAAGATTCATTTCCTAATATACCAGAAATTAAAAAAATAAAGATTTTTAGAACTAACAATAGCCCCATCGCACAATATGATTTTGGAGATGTAAATATCAGTGAGGCTGAAAATAGTGGATTAAATTCATGGGAAAATTTTATAGAAAAAGTATCTAATTTCTTAGATACAATTCCAAACCACATTAGAATAAAACTTAACACCCAATTTTTTGAAAGTCAAGCACCAGAAACTGAAGAAATTTTTAGAAATCAAATGGCTGAATTTGGAAATAACCTGCATGTGTTAGCAACTGATGAGCCACAAATAACAATAGAATGGGAAAAAATTGCTGAAGACCCTAACACAAACTTTCAGAATCTTTTAATTGGAACTACAGAAAGAATTGCATTAGAAAATTTCATTGAGACAAATTTACATCCAAGGTTTGTTTATTTTTCAGACTATAAGAAAATTATTGGAAACATAAATCTTAATGAATATGGAAGAATGGCAGATAAATCTAGTATTGAATTTTCTGAGGATGAATTTGATAAAACTGAAACTGTTGATAATTTATTCTATTTAGCAGAACTTGACATAAATGAATTAGAAGAATGCAAAAATAGCCCATCACAACTAATAAAACTTTTGAATACCTGTGGTAAAAGATTAACTGAAAAATTAAATCCTGCATGGAAAGGAGATGCAATTCATGTTGAGCTAAGACTAAATCCAAATAATATAATGAGTGTTGTTATATCAGACGTTCATAAAGATGGGACTGTAACTAATACAGGAATATTAAATAGAAGAGCAGAAGGATTCAAATGGACATTTTCATTCATTGTGAATTTTGCTGCAGAGACACAAAGAGCAGAACTTAAAGAAGCAATATTGCTACTTGACGAACCGGCAAGAAATTTACATCCTACACAACAACGAGGAATATCAGATCTACTAAAAAACTTAGCAGGTTCAAACCAAGTACTATATGCAACACATTCTCCATACATGATTTTTGACTATGCACCTGGAAATCTGTTAGTTGTAGAATTAGATAAGAAAAAGCATCTAAGTAGAATCTATTATGATTATTGGAATGCAGATGATTTAACATTAACACCAATTCTATATGGTCTTTCGAGAGGATTAGTAGAATCAATTGTAGATAGAGAAATTGGCTATAATTCAAGACCAGTGATAATAGTAGAAACTATGGCAGATACAATGTATCTTAATGCATTTGATAAATTTTTAGAGGATCCAAATATTTCTATGAATCCATTAAATATTGTTGCAGCATATAATAAAAATTCTGTATTACCGTTAGCAATTTTTTATAGAAATCATGGATACAACACTTTTGTTTTATTGGATAATACAAAAGAATCTAGAGATATATCAGCACAACTAGTTGCAAATGAATTTACAAAAATTCAAACAATTTTCTTTGAGCATGATGGCAAGGCGTTACAATCAATTGAGGATTATATGTTACCAGACGACTACCTTTATGCCGTAAATCAAACATATGCAATAAAATTAAGAAAAGAAGGTTATGTTAATCTAACAAACGAGTTCATCAAATCAAAAAATAAGACTGGAATTTTAGAAGGATTAGAGTCAATTTGGAGTGAGCATAAAGAAGATGAATGGGAGAATTTTGATAGTGAAGAAGTTTGTCGGTATATATGTGAAAAAATTGCTACGAATGAAGCAGAATTTTTAACAGATAAAACGAAGGATCGGATAAGATCACTTTATAGATTAATCGCAGAAAGAATTCGTCAACAACAAAATTTACTTTCAAATCAAAGTTCAGAAAAAAGAAGAAAAATGAGCGTTTAATTTAGAAATTATCATCAAGATAGTTTTTCTTTGGTTTTCTTAGTTTTGTTTTGAATAGTCTTAAACCAACAATGATAATTGGAATTGAAACAATCATAAATAATATAGGAGTAATGTGAATTGAGTCATCTATTAATTTTGCATCAATATTTGGAATCATTGAATATGCAAAACCCATTCCAATTAATACAACAATTCCGCCTAAAGCAATTAATGATCCATTAAGTTTTGAACCATATGTCCTTGATAACCAAAATGATACACCAAACATAATAGTTGCAGGTGCAACACTCATTGAAATAAATTGGAATATTTTTGGTTTAGCTTCAAATAAAATTACATCATCAAGTAATGAATTAGACATATAATTAAAAATTGTAATTATTTCAGCTACAAAAAAAATACACAATGCCAAACCAGCTATAGCCATATATTTTTCAATAGCCATAGCAAAATACTCCTTGTTTCAAGTAATAAACCATATGTAATTAATCTAATATTCCTACAAGAAGTGATAATTCTTTTCTACAAAAAGCACCTAAATCTTCAGCAGCTTTCTCTGGAGATAATTTATTATGAAACATTCCAAATCCAGTTTCAAGACCAGACCATGGATGTATTTTAGGATAAATTTCAATATGCCAATGAATTTGTTTACTATTCTTCTTTTCTGGTGATAAATGAAAAGCAAAACTATATGATGCATTTTTAATTTTTTTAGAAAGACCGCCAAGAGTTGCACGTAGAATTAATGCTAAATCATTAATTTCTTTTTGTGAAATTTTTGAAAAATTTGTTGCATGTTTTTTTGGACATATCCAAAATTCGTATGGATAAGATGGAGCCCATGGTGAAATAGCAATAAATCCTTCAGTTTGAAGAATTTGCCTTGGACCACCAATTTCAGCATTTACTAACTGACTCATTGGGTATACACCTTTTTCATTAAGTATTCTATGTGATGAATTTGCTTCATCCTCTATAGTAGGTGGTATTGTTGAAAAGGCAATCATGTTTAGATGTGGATGATCTACTGTGCTTCCAGATTCTTTACCATGATCACCGTAAATTGCAACATATGCAACACCTTTTTGTGTATATAACCATCTCATTCTGTCTTGTAAAACAACAAGAACATTTGACCACTGGTCTACACTGATAGTTGATAATGTTTCTTTCTCATTTGGTGATGCAACAATAACATAATGATATCCATATGCAGGTTCACTGTATAGTGGATGTTCAGAATATGAATTATCACTATCAATACTGACTATAGGATTATCTGCAGGAAAAACTCTAACTGCCCAATCTTTAACAAAGTAATCATCAGCGTCTTGAAGTCTTTGTAGCATACCATCTTTATAGACTAATGATAAAACAGATGGATTTGTCATGGATTCATTTCCTGGTTTAAATGGATTCTTTTTTGTAATCTTAGTTTTATTATTGTCTGAATTAACTATAACAAACCTTTCAGATACATGATCTTTACGCATATTACCCAAGATATATTATAAAAAAATGGTTAGGTAAAAAGTGTTAAACGATCAAAATAGAAATTTGTTATATCTGTAAGGTTTAAAATATCGAAGTATGGCTGAGAATTGAATTGAGTTCTGACAATTCAGAGATCAAAATTGTATATGTGTTATTAGATGGTGTTGGTGATCTACCACATCCAGATATAGATAATAAAACTCCTCTAGAGAATGCAATAACACCAAATTTAGATCAATTAACAAAAAATGGTCAAATGGGTGAAGTAATTTCAGTAGGTAAAGGAATTGCTCCAGAATCAGATATTGCAGTTTTCAATATGTTAGGATACAAGTTTTATCATGCAGATTATGCAGGTAGAGGTGTTATAGAAGCAATTGGAATTGGAATTGATTTTAAGAATGATGATTTAGCACTTCGTGGGAATTTTTCTACATTAGATGATAATGATGTGATAATAGATAGAAGAGCTGGAAGGAATATTGAAAGACAAGATGCAAGTGATGTTGCAAAAGAAATAGAAAATAATCTAAAATTCTCCAGCCCAAATTCTACAGTAGTAGTTGCACCAACTATTGGTCATAGAGTAGTAATTAGAATTAGAGACGAACGTCCTCTTTCTGCAAATATTTCAAATACAGATCCAGCATATTCAAGAATTGATGGAATGGGAGTAGCAAAAGCAGTAGGAGATTTTATGAAAATAGAAAGATGTCTGCCTTTGGATGATTCAAATGCATCATCACATACTGCAAATCTTGTAAATGAATTTACAGATCAATCATTGAAAATTCTAAAAGAAAGTAAAATCAATAAAAAACGAAAGGATGAAAATAAAAAATTACTAAATAGTATACTTCTACGTGATGCAGGAAATAAAATTCCAAATGTACAATATATCAATGAAAAATATGCAATGAAATTTTCTTGTATTGTAGATATGCCAGTAGAAATTGGTATCTCAAATATTTTAAAAATGAAAGCATTTAGTGCAGGAGGATTAACTGATTATGAAGAAAAAGCAAAAGTTGCTGCAAAAGCAATGGAAACAGAAAATGCAATCTATGTACATTTGAAAGGACCTGATGAATTTGGTCATGATGGTGATGCAATTGGAAAAATGAAAAATATTGAAGAGATTGATAAAAGATTTTTTGGAACGCTTTTAGAGAATGTTAACACAGAAAAAGTTGTAATTGTAATATCTGCAGATCATTCAACACCATGTATCAATAAAGGACATAGTGATGATCCTGTACCGCTGTTAATATCTGGAGATAAAATAAAAAATGATAATACACAAAGATTTACTGAACAAGATTCAAAAAAAGGCTGCATTGGTTTGTTAGAAGGTGCACAAGTTATTGAAACTGTAATAAATACTATCAAATCAGAAAACTAAAAATCTGTTTACTACTTATCATTTCAGTTACAATTTTTTTAATTCTATCTATATCTATGTTATAATATTCTCCTTTAGAATTTTCTAATTTTTCTAATGCACGATTAAATATATTGATACAAATATCATCTTCATCTTTTTGATAATGAACTAATCCTGCTGCAACAAGAATTAAACCTTGAAGTAAGAATTTTTCATTTCCACCAGCATTAATCCAAACACCTTCAAATACTTCGTGACACTCCCAAAAACGTTCATTATTAAAATATGATATTCCTTGGTTTATTGCATCCTCTTTTTCAAATGTTTCCTCAACAACATGCTTTGCATGATCAAGTGGTCCAATAGTAGACAATTTTTGAATTAGTTCATCTAAATTATTTTCTGGAATTGAAGTATCAATTTCAACGTATTTCTTAGAAACTCTGCAATCTCTTAATATGAGATTCATTCCATAAGCAAGATCTCTTGATTCCATCAAAATACTCTTTGCCATTTTTCGACTATAACTTGAATTATTTGCTAGATGAAGCATGTATCTATCCATACTGTATACAGAATAAATTTTCTTAAATTTCTTCGCAATCTCATTGAAGATTTATAAGAACTATTCAGAGGATTTGTTACATGTCAATGGTTGAGATATTAGACGACAAAACTAATTCATTTCTAGATAGAAGAGAAATTACTTGTAAATTTAATGCAGTAGGTGGAAAATTAAAGCAGGAAGAGGCAGTAGATATGATTACAAAACAATGTAAATTAAATGGAAAAACTGTTTTGGCTATGAAAATGAAAAATCAAACAGGTAGACCAAATATTACTGCTACATTCTATGTTTTTGATGATGAAAAAACTGCTAAAAGACAAGTGAATCCAGTTATTTTTGAACGATTAGATAGAAAAAAATCAAAAGCTGAAGAAGCAAAGGTTGAAGCACCTGCTGAAGAAGCAAAGGTTGAAGCACCTGCTGAAGAAGCAAAGGTTGAAGCACCTG
>CAYVQV010000004.1:6883-35632 GCA_964454035.1 uncultured Candidatus Nitrosopelagicus sp.
GCTGAAGAAGCAAAGGTTGAAGCACCTGCTGAAGAAGCAAAGGTTGAAGCACCTGCTGAAGAAGCAAAGGTTGAGGAAAAATAATGCCGGTAGAAAAAAAAGGACATAAAGGATTTAGTCCAAAAGTTTCTGAGTATTACAAAGTAGATAATGAAAAAATTTCAAGATTAAAAAAAACATGTGATAGATGTGGAAAAGGTGTTTACATGTCTGAACATAAAAATCGTCGAACTTGTGGACGTTGTAACAATACAGAATTTATTTAATAAAGTTTCTTCTTTCTAAGTTTTGAATTTTTTGCCTGAATTATTTCTAATTGCTGCAATAGAATTTCATCAAATTTAATATTGGCTAATAGATTTGGATTAAGTTTTACAGTGTTAGTATCCAAAGAAATTTTTGATACTGGAAGTTTATTTCCAAACCAGAATTTCATTATTTTATCTTCTAATTTATAATCTCTAAATCCAGTTGGAAAACGTTTTGTAATATGAGATATTAGAGTTACATCATCAAAAACACTTTTTGGTTCTAATAAACGGGTAGTGTCTGAATAAACATTTTCAAATAAATTACTTGAAATTTCATCAGAAATTATTTCCATTTTTGATATTCTACTAATTAATTCAAGATAGTGTAAAAATTCATGTGCCAAAATAGCATGAATTGTACCTTTAAGACCATATGCAACAAGAGGAGCAGATATCTGAATTACAATTTCTATCGAATTTTTTAATGTGACTGGAATCGTTCTAGCAAAGAGAATACCAAAATCAGTTGAATTAGAATTGTCAGTGACTGTTATCGACGGATCAACATATGCAATTGGATATTTAATTTTGGATGCTTTTTCTATACGTGTAATTCCGGATAGAACTATTGGAAAACGTTCCTGAATTAAATCAAAGATTTTTGGAGGTAATGTACCAGTATTTTTTGCGTCATTAATTTGTTTTAATGGATCCATATTAGATCTAAAAAAATTAGTATAAAAAATGTTAATTTTTGTTAATATTACTAATCATATCAATTTGTTTAAAATCAAATTGTATGCATTTACATTCATTATCTAATAGTTCAGTCAAATTAGGTTGAATGCTAGAATCTTCTACAAATGATTTAATCGAAATACCACCATCAATAGACATAATTATTTGTAAAGAATTTGGTTTAATTTTTTTATATTTAAGATCATAAACAGATTTTTTAACAATTTTTTCATTAGAATTGTTTATTACTAAAGGATTTTTTTTAATTAGATGTAATTTTTTGAGTAAATTATTCTTCAAAGGAATTTTAGATTCAACTAAAATAACTACTCTCGATCTAAATGGTATAGAATCTTTTGGTTGATTTAAAATCTGTCTTAAACCGTGTAATTGCATTCCATTTAAAGAATTTTGTTTTTCAAATCGTACTTTTCTAATATGAGGATCAAATATTTTTACAAAAAATGGTCTTCCATTACCTAAAATTAAACTTGATTTATCTTCTCCACCAATCCAGTTTACTTTAACTTGTTTTGATTTGAATTTTTTATAAAGAAATTTTGCTATTTGCCCCTCAACACTATTAAAATTCTCAAGTCCATGAAAATTACAAATCATGCAACCTTTTCCTTGACAATTCTTACATGTCGTTTGTTTTTGTGGCATGTTTCTTTGTTTTTTTGTATATCGACCATAAACAAATAATGATTTTGAATAAACTTGACATGATTCATCTTTAAAATTTATTTTAAATGTAATAGTTGGATTTAAGACATCCAATTTTGATTTTGTTTGTCGTTTGAATTTTTTACTTATTTCTTGATTAATGTGAGTTTTAACATTCAATATACCTTTTATCTTAAATTTTGATTTGATTATATCATCATTATCTGATATTGATGGTTTTATAATAGAGCCTACTAAGAAATTTTGAAATTCATATGATGATGAATTTTGAATCATTTGTGCAACAACTTGATCTAGTTTTTCAAATATGTTTTTACAAATAAAACATTTTTTTAAATCTGAATCAGTTGATTTTATATTAAATTTTTTACCTAAATTTTTACTTGGTTTCAAGCACAATTTTTTTGATATTAATCTCCCAAGACAATAATTGCATATGGAATATTTTTTTAAAATTGATTTTACTAAAATTTGTGTTGATTTTTGATTTTTCATATTATTATACCAAAATTGTTATTCAGTGAATATTTTTGGAAAAAATTTAACCAAGACCTAATTTTCGCATCATACCCTGCATTTGACGTCCTTTTGATGCCTTCATCATGTTTTTTGAATTTTTATAATTTTTTAATAATTCTTTTACTTCATGCTCAGGCCATCCAGAGCCTCTAGCAATTCTTTTGATACGAGATGCATTCAATAAATCAGGATCTGCCTTTTCTTTTTTATTCATGCTTTGTATAATGTATCTCCATTTATCCATACGTTTCTCCATTTGTTCTAACTGATCCTCTTTGACCATCCCTGATAGACCTGGCATTGTTTCCATTAGACTTTGTAATGAACCAACTTTTGTAACTTCTTCTAATTGATAAAAAAAATCTTCCATGTTCATTTTGCCACTACTAATTCTTTTCATGCGTACATCATCTGCTTCATTCTCAAGACGTTTTGCTAAATCAAGAACTGCTTGTACATCACCCATTCCAAGTAGTCTTCCAACAAATCTAGTTGGTGAAAACTGTTCCAAGTCATCAATTCGTTCTCCAGTTCCAACATACATTACTTGAGCACCAGTGGCAGAAGATGCAGCCAATGCACCACCACCTTTTGCAGAACTATCAAGTTTTGTAATTACAATTCCACCTACAGGAACAATTCTATTAAATGCTTCAGCTTGAGAAAAACATTGTTGTCCAATTGTTCCATCTATTACAAGTAGTGCTAAATCTGGTTCGGCAACTTTACTAATTTCTGTCATTTCATCTAAAAGATCTTTTTCTTGTTTATGTCTACCAGCAGTATCAATTAGAATTATATCTAAATTTGAATTTTCAAAATGTTTTAATCCGTTTTTAACAATTTTAGATGGATCTTTATTATTTTCTTCACCGTATACATCTACGTTTGATTTCTCACACATAGTGCGTAGTTGAACTAAAGCACCAGGTCTATACGTATCAGCACCAATTACTCCAACACGATAACCCTGTTTAGTTAGAAACTTTGCTAGTTTTGAAGAAACTGTAGTTTTTCCACTTCCTTGAATTCCTAACATCAAAACTTTATTGATTTTACCTGATTTGAAATGAAACTCTGTATCTTTTCCTAATAATTTTGCAAGTTCATCATATAATATTTTTACAATATGATCTTTTCTTGATAAACCTGGTGGTGGTGTTTCATTTAATGATCTTTCCTGTAAGTTTTTTGTAATCTCTAAAACAAGTTTGACATTAACATCTGATTGTAATAAAGATCGTTGAACATCTTTAGCAAGTTCTTTAATTAATTCTTCATCAACACCAGATGAACTAACAATTTTTTTTATTGCTGCACGAAGACCATTTTTAAGATTATCAAGCATTATTTTCTAATTCAGCCTCCAGTATTTCAAATCTTCCTCTGTAACCATCCCATTTTTTTTTAGATTTTGTGATTTTAACTTTATTTTGAAAAATTGGACAATTAATTACAAATGTTTCTGCTTCTCCACCCTCAAAATTTAAATTAAATTTGAATTTTTTTGAAAGATCTTCTAAAATTTTAAGATTATCAAAAGTAATCTCTTTTCCAAGCCATGTATTATCCAAGCCATCTGTACTTACACTGGATATGATAAATCTAAAATTATCATCTATTAATTTTTTCATATATACTGATGCATTTTCATGCCATAAAGGAGAAATTAATTGTAAATTTAAATCACTACAAATCAATTCAAATTTAGATTTTTGAAACTCGCTTAATATTCCTCCATGAACAATTCCTTCAATTTTAAAATTTTTTATTGAATTTCTTAATAATTTATTCAGAAGTAATATCTCATCTTCAACTTTTGCTGTTTTTGAATTATCAATTATTTGAGGTATTTTCATGGATTTAGATTGTAATTTTGTTTTAGAAATATTATGAAAATGAAGTAGATGACTATCATCTGATTGTGGTATTATTGTAATTAGTACTTCTATGGTATGCCCTAATTGTTTCGCTTTGTAAATTGCATAACAACTATCTTTACCCCCTGAAAAAAAAGCTGCTAATTTCATATAGATCAAAAAAAATTGGACACTTCAATACTCATAATCTTCATCAAAAATCAGTTGGCTTTTCCAGTCATCATTAGCATCCAGTTAGGATGTTTTAATTCGCATTATTTTTGTTCTTCCCATTACATCCCAATATTCAACATCTTGAGCCTGTTCAAGTTTTCCTTCTACTTCTTCATCAATCAATTCGATATCAACTGTTTCAAAAGTTTCAGAATCCATAACTTGAATGTCAGAACCAGTAATTGAAATGATTTGTCCTGTTTTTTTCTGGATTAATGGAACGTGAATTTGCATACTAACAGGACCTACATGTGGTCGTTTTTGACCATCAAAAATTCCAACTCCTACAATTCTAGCTTTAGCTGCACCATGTTTTCCTGGCTTACTTGTATCATATTCAACAATTTTACAAGGATCACCTGTTGGTTGATCTGATACTGGTAATAATATGTAAGAACCAATTTTTAATGAACCTAAATCAGATGGTTTACTCATACACATTCAAATTTTGAGGAGTATTTACATTTTTTTATTTTAGTTTTTCTAAAATTGAGAAACTTACGAGATTATTCATTACAACTCCTTTTCTACATATATCAAGTCTAGTTTGTTCACAATACTTGTTATCACTTTGGTGGCTTTTCTCACTAGAAATTTCCATTATTACAATATCATTACTGTATGGAAATGTAAATTTAGGTGGAGTTTTAGAAAAAAGTTCCATATGACCAAAACCAGAATATCCAACTTTGTCACGTCGAGCAAAATGAGTTGCTACATAATTCAGATCTTCATGAGAATCTCCATACTCAAGATAATAAATTGATATGAAATTTGGTTTTCCAATAGTTTGTCTTTCAAACAACATTTTATCCATATTAAAAATAAACGAGGGTTTTTCTAGTAGATTTTTGTTTAAATCAGCTGCTATTTTCTTGTGATTCTTGAATTCTGCTAGAACATAATGATTTGTATCAAGTGAAAAATAAGGTTGACTTGTGTCTGAAAACGTAGCAGTAACAAAATACATGTTAACTATATTTTTAGAATCAATCCAAACATCCTTTTGTTCAATTGAATTATGATCATGTAGATATGGTGAACAAACATAACCACTAAATTGATGTTTCTGAATACGTTTCAAGCCTAAATAAAACATATTTAATTTGTATTTAATCTATCACTAAAACTAAAGTTAATAATACAAAAAAACTGTAAAAATATAGTCCCCACTTAGCTCAGCCTGGTAGAGCTTCCGACTGTAGTTGTCGGCTTAGGGCTGAATAACAGTAGTCTACTAGGCATACAGAAATCGGGTTGTCGAAGGCTCAAATCCTTCAGTGGGGACCATCTTTTTAAAATATTATGGATTGATTACTGCTCTTCCTATGATTTTTCTATTTTTGAGATCTTCCAAAGCAGTATTTGCTTCATCTAATGTATAATGCTTTGAAACAATAGGTTTGATAATTCCATCTTGTGCAAGTTTAATCAATTCTATCATATCATTATAATTTCCTGTATATGCACCTTGAATTGTAATTGCTTTAAGTGGTACAGATACTAATGGTAATTCAACTGCACCACCAAATAATCCAACTAGAATTATGTTTCCACGTTTTCTAATTAATGAAAGATTCATTTTAACTGTAGGAGGTGCATTAACAAAATCAACAATACTGTCTACACCCTTTTCATTACAAATTGACATTATTTTTTTAACTGCATCAGGTTCTTTGGTGTTAATTATATGAGTTGCACCTAATTCTTTTGCTGAATTTAGTTTTTCGTCATCAAGATCAGCACAAATTATGTTAGATTTTGTTAATGCTTTAGCAATCTGAACTCCCATTAACCCAAGACCTCCAGCTCCAACAATCAAAATATTTTCAGGATCATTAACTAATGCTTTTTTTATTGCAGTGTATGCAGTAAGACCGGAACATGCAAGTGATGCTGCACCGTCAGGATCTAATCCACCAATTTTTGCTAAGAACCTATAATCTGGAATTAATACACTTTCTGCATAACCGCCATTTTGAAACACACCCAAAGATTTTGGTGATTCACATAGATTTGTATCACCTTTATTACATGTAGAACAACTTCCACATCCAATCCAAGGATAAACTAACACCATATCACCTACATTTACATCCTGAACTGATTCACCAATTTCTTCAACAGTCCCAACTACTTCATGACCAGGAACTACTGGAAATTTGACTCCTCTATCTGTAACTTTCATAAATCCATCACCTGTATCATAGCCACCTTCCCAAAGATGAAGATCACTATGACAAACTCCTGTTGATTTCACCTTAACTAAAACTTGATTTCCATTTGGTTTTGAAATTTCAATATCATTAATTTTTAATGGTTCATTAGGTTCAATAATCTGAGCAGCTTTCAATAAGTTCTAAATTTTTAGATAACAATATAAGAGTTGACTGAGAACAACAAAAAATTAGAGCCTTTAGATATTATGGAATGTATTTAGAATTATTTCGTGAGTCAAGAAGATACAAAAGCTCAAATATCAAAAATACCCATAAATGTTTTATTTGATCCAGAGGGAATTAAGAAAAAAAATGTTTGGGATATTGATTTAATACAAATACTTTCTTTATTGCTTGAAATTCTCGAAAAGACCAATAAAAAAGATCTTAGAGTTGCAGGAATGGCAGCATTATCATCATCTTTGATTTATAGATTAAAAGTAGAGAGTATTTTTGCACTTCAAAAAGCTGCTATGGAAAAAAAGCCATTGAGACAAAGAACTGATATTGATATTCAAATGTTGGATATTCCATATAGACATGAATCAACTTACCCCGTATCACTAACTGAACTTTTGGATCTGTTAGAGAACCTGATTGGAACTATTGCAAACCCAAGGGAAAGAAGAGGTAATCAATTAAAATTTGATCCAATACAAGAAGCTCCAAATTTCAAAGACTATTTCAATTCACTTGAAAACATAATTGGACAATATCAGGATCTGGTACTAAAAAAGCTTGAATCTAATCAATCAATCCTACTAAAGACTATTACAAAAGATCTAGATATGACTAATTCAATAAGATGCTTTTTTGCTGCATTATTTTTAGCAAGAGATGAAAAAGTTGATTTGTTACAAGAGGATGAGGATATTAGAGTGACCCTTATCAAAGAATAATTACAATTTGATCAAGGATATGTAAAAGATGGTTTTAAGTCAATTCTGATAGGTTTGAGAGTATGGTAAGGATTGAAGATGAAAATGAATCAATTGCTAGACTAGAAGCCGCATTATATTCAGCAGGTAGGCCGATGAGTGTTGAGGAACTAATTAGAGCGTCAGGCACAGAATCTAGAACAAAAACTCTTAATCTACTTTCAAAATTAATTCAAAAAGCAAAAACTGCCTTCAAAGCTATAGAGATTGTTATATTGCCAGATGGATCTTATGTTTTTCAGCTTAAACCAGAATATAGTTCAACCATAGGAAGAAGATATGCATCAAAACCAATTCTTCCAAAAGCAACTCAAAAAACATTATCGTATATTGCATATGAACAACCAATTTCAAGTAAACAACTTGTAGAAGTAAGAGGTACTGGTGTATATTCACATCTAAAAGAATTATCTCAATTAGATTTTATTGAACATCAAAATGTTGGAAGGATAAAAATTTACAATACTACTGAAAAATTTAGAAAATACTTTGGAATACAGGGAGATGATGATACATTAAGACAAAAATTATTTAAAAAAGTAAGAACGCGAAATATAAAAGAAACACCTCCTATAGCACCAAAAATATCTATCAATACACAATAAATTTTCTAAAATATGCGTTTTGTATAAATTAGAGTAAAATTAACAATTTTTATGAGAAAGTCGGTAGAAAATTTAAAGACAAGTAAAATTACTGGTGGACATAGACATCCTCTAAAATCAAGAAGAAAGTTTCATATTGATAGATTTCCAAATGAGGCGTTGATGGGTGAACAAACCACAGTTACAAGAAAGACAAGAGGTAATAATAGAAAGACAGCTATGAAAACTGCAAATGCTGTTAACATTGTAATAGCAGATGGAAAAATTAAAAGTTCTGAAATTGTCAAAGTTTTAGAAAATCAAACAAACAATGATTATCAAAGACGTGGTATTATAACAAAAGGTGCTATTGTTGAAACAAAAGATGGAAAATGTAAAATTGTTTCAAGACCAGGTCAAGACGGAACATTAAACGGAATTTTACTAAAGTGATAAAATGAAGGATTACGAGCATGTCGTAGTCTGGCTTGATTATTTTAATAAAACACTGCCAAGAAATAAAGGAAGAAAACTTTCTAAGGAAAAATGCGTTTTTGATCCATCTTTAAAAGAATTGATAGATGCATCAAAAGCTGCTGGATTAGAACCAAAAGAAACAGAAGAACAAGTTAGATTTCCAAAAAGACCATATGTTAGATCTGGATATATTGTGCTTGAAAAAAATACAACAAAAATTAACATAATGAATAAAATTTCAAGTAAACTGGTTTCTAAAAGAGAAAAACAATCTAAAAAGTAATGAAACTAGCTTCATGATGAAGTTTTGTTGACCGAACGTAATGAAAGTAGATGAATTGTAATACATGTAATTGCAGGAGGTAGGTGAAATTATGCACTTAGCCAATAGTGGTCGAGTCATAATTAAATTAAGCATTGAGATCAAAGAAGGTCAATTACTTTGTAATGAAAGTAATCAAAAGATTGCTAAAGTTACAGAGCTTATTGGACCAGTTCGAAATCCATATGCTTCCGCCATTCCGTTAACAAACAACTTGAAAAAAATAACTGGAATGAAAGTTTTTTCGTTTGAACAAACTTCTCCTGCAAAAAGAAAAAACAGGAGAAGACATAGATGAATACATTAGAAATAGAAATATGCTGTCCTGAATGTCAATCTACAATTGTAGACGATGTTCATAATGGCGAAAGAATTTGTTCAAGCTGCGGTATTGTAGTAGCAGAACAAATGGCAGATTTTGGTCCTGAAAGCAAAGGTGCTAATCTTGAAGATAAGATGAGATTGGCCCGAGCAACTGGACAAACAACACTCTCACAACACGATATGGGAATTGCAACTGAAATATCAATTGCAAGTACTGACTATAGTGGAAAAAAAATAGATAGTGCCACATCCAATCAAATGCAGAGACTTGGAAAATGGCAGAAAAGAGTGAGAGTAACATCTCCTAGAGAAAGAAGACTAACAAATGTGCTAGGAAAGATATCTGAAACCTGTGAAAACTGCAATCTTCCAAAAAATGTTGTAGAAACAGCTTCAATGATCTATCGTAGTTTAGATGGAAAAAACATTGAAGTTAAAGGAAAATCTGTAATAAGTATTACAGTAGCTGTTATCTACATGGCATGTAAACAATGCCATATTGTCAGATCTTTAGATGACATAAGCAAAACAGTGTGTTTGCCAAAAGACGTAAAAGCTAAAACAAAGCTTGCTGCAAAATACTACAGAAACCTAGTTTTGGATATGGGTTCTGTTGTGACACCAGTTGTAACTATGGACAAATACATCTCAAAGATTGCAAATCTTACAAAAACAGATGTCAGAGTAGAACGATTAGCTTTGGAAATGGCTCAAAAAACACAAAACCAAAACATTGCTGATGGAAAAGCACCAAATGGAATTGCATCTGCGTATCTATACGTTGCATCCGTTTTGACTGGTCAAAATATTCTACAAAGAGATGTTTCGTCAATTTCTGGAATAACAGAAGTTACTATCAGAAATAGAGTAAAAGAAATACTTACAGCAAACAAGATAACTTTAACTCTACGACCAATCTTAGCCACTGAATAATACCCCCTTTTTTCTTATTTTTTTGATTAGGAACAGCTAAAATTCGTCGAAATTATATATTAAAACTAAAGCATTTAGTCATGGCAATTCTTGAAATTAAAGATCTTTGTGTAAAACGTGATGGTAAAGAGATTCTAAAAGGTGTTAATCTAAAAACAGGTCCAGGAGAAGTTCACGCAATAATGGGTCCTAATGGTTCAGGAAAAAGTACATTGGCTTACACACTACTTGCTCATCCAAAATATGAAGTTACAAGTGGAGATATTTTATTTGATGGAGAAAGCATATTGGATTTAACAGCAGATGAACGTGCTAAAAAAGGATTATTTTTAGGATTTCAATATCCTACAGAAGTTTCAGGTGTAGGATTTTCACACTTTCTTAGAACATCTTATAATGCACTTAGTAAAGCAATGCAAGGTGATGACAGAGAAGTTTTCATTACTGTTAGAGAATTTCAAAATTATTTGAAAAAAAATATAAACGCAGTAGGATTAAAAGATGAATTTCTTTCAAGATATTTGAATGAAGGATTTTCTGGAGGAGAGAAAAAACGTTCAGAAGTATTACAAATGGCTGTGTTAAGACCTAAAGTTTCAATTTTAGATGAACCTGATTCAGGACTTGATATAGATGCAGTTCAAGCAGTTGCTAAAGCAATTAGTGAAGTTTCAGATAAAGATTCTACAACAATTGTAATCACACACTATGCACGAATTTTAAATTTCCTAGATAAATTAGATTATGTTCATGTTTTTGCAAATGGCAAAATTCTAAAGAGTGGAAACGCTGATCTAGCTCAAGAATTAGAAAAACGTGGATATGATTGGATTACCAATAATACAGAATAAAATAAAATTTTAAGAAATAAAAAAAAAGAGTAAATCACTTTGCTTTTGAAAGTCGATTTTCTACTTCATCCCAATTGATAACATTCCACCATGCAGATATGTAATCAGGACGTTTGTTTTGATACTTGAGATAGTATGCATGTTCCCAGACATCAAGTCCTAGTAATGGTACTAGTCCTTCAGTTCTAGGACTGGTCTGATTTGGCATTGCCTTGTATTCAACATTGTTTGATGATGGATTAAAAACTAGCCAACCCCAACCGCTTCCTTGTATTGGAGCTGTTTTGCTTGAGAATTGTTCTTTAAAATCAGCAAAACTTCCAAACGAAGAATTTATTGCGTCTGCTATTGCGCCACCAGGCTCTCCACCACCATTTGGTTTCATATTATTCCAAAACAGTCTGTGGTTATCATATCCTCCACCATTGAAATTGATTGCACCACGAATATCTTCAGGAACATCATTGATATTTGATAAAATCTCAATGATATCCTTGCTTTGTAATTCTGGACTCAATTTTTCCAAAGCACCATTCATGGTATCAGTATATTTTTGATGGTGTTTGGTATGATGAATTTCCATTGTTTGAGCATCGATATGAGGCTCTAGTGCATCATATGCATAAGGCATCTCAGGAAGTGTGTATTTTCCCATATAGAGTAGTTTACAGAATACAATTTATTGTTTTACAAAGAAGCATTCTTAGATAATAAATTGATTAATAAAATGTGGAAAAATAGCGTCGTTTTTTTGAGTTTTAGTTTAGTATTAGTAATATTTTGTATCAATTCTATGAATAACAATGATGTTATGTTTGAATTATTTCTAGAAAATAGTAGACCCCACATAGGAGCTGATTATCCAATACAGATTGGTGCAAATGGAGAAGGAATTAAAATTGGAGTTATAGATACTGGTGTTAATTTTCAGCATCCTGATCTTATAGATATTGGAGGAAATGGAAAAATTTCAGGAGGATACGATTTTATAGAAAATGACAAAAATCCCCAAGATACTAATGGACATGGTACACAAGTAGCAGGAATAATTACAGCAGATGGTGAAATTACCGGTATAGCACCAAAGTCAAAAATTTTTGCTTATAGGGTATCTGAAGATGGGGAAGCAGTTTCTTCAGAGCTAATAATTAAGGCAATTAATCAGGCAATAATTGATGATGTAGATATTATCAATATCAGTTTAGGAGTAGATGTAATTCATGATGTAATTGATGATGCAGTTAATGAGGCTGTAAATAATGGTATTGTAGTAGTTGTTGCTGCTGGAAACAGTGGTCCGGATGAAAAAACCATAGGTAGTCCTGGTGCTAATCCAAATGCAATAACAGTAGGTGCAACATATAATGACATTGATTCAAGTATTGTTTCCACATTAGAGATAGGAGAAAAACAATTCCAAATTCTACCTATGTTAGGAACACAAGTTATTTCTGATAAAATTACAGGAGAAATTAAATTTGGAGAATTTGGTCGAATACAAGATTTGATAGATCTTGATGTCAATGATAAAATAATTTTAACAGAAAGAGGAGGGGAAGAAGATGAAATAGTATTTTTTTCAGAAAAGGAACAAGTAGCTGCTGATAATGGCGCTAAAGCAATTATTGTTTATAATAATGAACCAGGTATATTTTATGGTGAATTAATTCATGAATCTGTTCCAGAAAATTATACACCATTAATTCCAGCAGTATCTATGACTCAAGAGGATGGTTTGATTCTAAAAGAAATGTTGGAAACTAAAACGATTGGAACAATGAATGTGTTCAACCACCCAGATTTTGTTACAATGTTTAGTTCCAGAGGTCCTGTATCACCATTTTATGAGAAACCAGATTTGGTTGCACCTGGAGTTTTTGTAAAAACAACTTCGCTAGATAATAAATATAATATTACTAGTGGTACAAGCTATGCGGCACCACATGTTTCTGGTGCAGTAGCATTATTATTAAATAAAAATCCTGATTTCACACCTCAAGAAATCAAATCAAAATTAATTACAACATCCAAATTAGTTACAGATCAGTATGGTAATGAATTTGCAATGAATATAGCTGGTGCTGGTAGAATTGATATTACAGATGCGTTTAATTCAGAATTATTAATAATTCCAACGAATTTAAGATTTGATTTATCTTTAGAAAAGAATACACAAACTAAAGATATACATCTAGAATTTGATAAATCTAATAAAGAAATAAAAATTGAATTTTCAGATTTTACTAATGTTAATTTCGAATATAATTTAGAAGGAGATTTGTTACATATCACATCTAAATTAATTTCTGATAATATAGGTAAATTTGAAGGAAGACTATTCATAACACATAATGAAATTGTACATCAAATTCCTATTCAAATTAGAATTTCAGAAGCTACAGTGGATATTATAGAAAATGATGGAAATCTATTTTTTGAAATTATAAAGCCTTCAGAATGGACATATGCTAAAATCACTGCAATTAACAAAAATACATTAGAAAAGAATTCGATTACTTTTTCTCCAAAAGAAAATAAACCATTAAGTATTTTTCAATCTGGTGAACATTGGATAGAATCAAAAATTACTACTGATAAAAAAATTTTTGATGTATTCGATTCTATTATAGTTAATTCATCATTAGAAAATAAAAAATCTCTATTAGATGACTTGGAAAATATTGAACGACCGATTCTAATTTTATCAGTTGTTATAGTAACTATCGCAATATTTGGTATAAGAATTTTGAAAATTAAGGATTAATTGGTCCTGCGTCACGAATTTCTTTTGATATGTTTTTGAATTTACCAAAGTTTTCTACAAACATCTGTGCAAGTTTTTTTGCAGAAAGATCGTAAGAATCCTTATCAAACCAAGTATCTTTAGGATCTAGAATATTGGAAGGGACGTTAGGACATTCCAATGGAACGTCTAGATTGAATAGATCATCGTGCCTAAATTTTACAATATCAAATGCTCCAGTTAAAGCAGCTGTAACCATAGCTCTACTATACTTGATACTAATCCGTTTTCCAACTCCATATGGACCACCTGACCAACCAGTATTAATTAAATAAACAGAAACATTATGTTTTGAAATTTTTTCACCTAACATTTCAGCATAAACAGATGCAGGTCTTGGCATGAAAGGTGAACCAAAACATTCTGAGAATGTTGCTTTTGGTTCTTTTATTCCTCTTTCAGTGCCAGCTAATTTACTTGTATAACCCGACATAAAATGAAACATGGCAGCATCTTTAGTTAATTTTGATACTGGTGGTAATACACCTAAAGCATCAGCAGTCAAAAATATAATTACTTTAGGACTTGCACCAATACTTGGAATTATTGCTCCTGGAATGTAATCTAATGGATAAGCAGCTCTAGTATTTTCTGTTAAACTTCCATCGTCAAAATCTGGTTTTAGTGATTCCTTATCAATTATAACATTTTCAAGAACAGTACCAGATTTTATTGCATTCCAAATTTGAGGTTCAGATTCTTCCTTAAGATTAATACATTTTGCATAACATCCTCCTTCAAAATTAAAAATTCCTTTATCAGACCAGCCATGTTCATCATCACCGATTAACATACGTTTTGGATCTGCAGATAAACTAGTTTTACCAGTACCTGATAAACCAAAAAATAGAGCAGTACTTCCATCTTGACCAACATTTGCTGAACAGTGCATAGGAAAAATTTTGCGTGAAGGCATAAGATAATTCATTACTGAAAATAATGATTTTTTCATTTCTCCAGCATAATTTGTTGCACCAATTAGAATAATTCTTTTTGATAAATTGATAAGTATGAATGCGTTTGTTCTAGTTCCATCTATTTCAGGAATTGCTTCAAAATCATTTAAACAAAGAATTGTAAACTCAGGAACGTGATTATCAAGTTCTGATGCAGAGGGTCTAACTAACAGCTGTCTGCAAAAAAGATTTTGCCATGCATGATCATTGAATATCCGTATTGGTAATCTATTTTCTCTGTCAGCACCAACAAATCCGTCAAAAACATAAAGTTCTTTACCTTCAGCATGTTTCTTCATTTTTTCAAATATTTGATTAAATTTTTCAGATGGAAATTGATGGTTTACATTTCCCCAATCAACTGTCTCATGAGTTTCATCATCATAAATTATGTATCTATCTTGAGGTGAACGCCCAGTATATTTTCCAGTTTTAACAGATAATGACTCAGTAGATGTTAAAACTCCCTCATTTTTTTCTGTAGAGTGTTGCATTAATTTCTCTACTGGAAGATTTAGATGTATTTTTTTACTGTTTATTCCAAATTCTTTCAGCTGTAATAGAAATTTAGGATTTAGTGATAATTCAGACAATATTGTCAACCTCAAAATAGAAATTTTTAATTTTAATCAAGATTTTTAAAAAAAACCAGTTCACTTTTATCTCTTTCTAGATTTTATAATATAACTTAGATACGTATTTATGTAAAAATTCAAGTCTAAATTCAATGCCTATAAACAAAGAAAAATTAGAAGCCAGACGCCAAGCATCAGAGAGCAGACCAAAATTTATTCGTGCTGAAAGCTGGCGTTATGATAGAATAAAACCAAATTGGAGAAAACCAAAGGGAGTTGATAATCATCAGAGAAAACAAAAAAGTCGTGGTCGTCCAGGATTAGTTAAAGTTGGATACGGAACACCAAATATTGCAAAAGGATTACATCCATCAGGTTATACAGATAATTTAGTACATAACATTAACGATTTAGAAAATCTTAATCCAAAACAAGATGGAATTAGATTTGGCCATAGTGTAGGTACTAAAAAAAGAAATGAATTAATGAAAATTATTTTGGAAAGGAAATTTAAAATATTCAATGCAAGAGTGAGTCAAAATGCCAGTTAATTTACACGCAAAAAAACAACTTGCATCTAGAATTGTGGGAGTTGGTGTGCATAGAATAAGATTTGATTCTGAGCATCTTGATGATATTGCAGATGCAATTACTAGAGATGATATAAGAAGTTTAATTACAGCTAATACTATCTCTGTAAAATCATTTAAAGGTACATCAAGAGGTAGAGCAAAAATAAAGAAAATTCAAAAATCTAAACGAGGAGCAACACAAGGTTCAAAGAAAGGTAGAAAGGGTGCTAGAGTTGGTAAGAAATCAGTTTATGTAAATAAAGTTAGAGCATTACGATATATCTTAAAAATAGCAAAAGATAGAAAAGAAATTACAAATGATGTTTTTAAAATAGTATATAAAAAAATACGTGGAAATACGATTAGAAATAAAGCACATTTACGTACAGTTATTGAAGAAGTAAAAAATACAGAAACTTAAAACAAAATCTTGTTTTTAAAGTTTAATAATCTCAAGATTTGTTGTAGTTAAAAAATCTATTATTCGTTGTTTATTTTTTCCTAACCCATTCCAATCTAGCAAAGCAGCTTTGGCACCATTATTTCTATTCATTATATGTAAAAATAATAATTTATCAACAAAATCTAGTGCATGCTTAGGTACTACTGTTCCTAATGCAAATTTTCCATTAATTAATTCATTAGAAAATTTTTTGGAATAGTGATTTCCACCAAAGCATATAGCAAATGGATAATTCTGAATTGGGTTTTCAATAGTCTTTAAAATAACTTTAGATACTGAATTGCATAATTCAGTATCATTCCATTGTTTTTCAGTTGTACCAATCTCTATGAATATACATGGTTTTTCAAGTGAAGTAGGACCGTGATGTGTAGCTTCAATAGTAATTTGAAAATCAGGGAATGATTCATGACCATTGGAGAGATTTTTTAGATATGTTTTCTGAAAATTTGGATGTGGTATTGCAATTTGTTTAGGATTACCACCAAAACTTGCAATATCGAAATTTCCTGTACTATGACATGTCAAAGCTAAAGTTCCAGATTCTGAAGCATGTTTAGAAAGAAAAATAAATCCATCATAATGAAATTTCTCTTCTAACCAATCAGCAGATATAGTAGGAGTAGAGATTATTGCTAGATCAAAGTTCTTTCCATGAAACACACCATTATCATTTTCTAAGTTTTTAGTGATAAATTTAGCCATATTATAGCCTGCAGGATCATCTCTGTATGCAACCATTAGTTCCATGAATAAAAGATATATTGACACTTTATTAATTTCAATTTGTGAATTTCAGACCAAAAGTTACAGTCAAAAATATGATAAACACAATAAAACTTACTAAAAAATCAGATAAGGAAGTCTATAAACAACATCTTAGACTAGTTTTATTTGGAATATCCGCTATAGGTGGTCTAGCATTTATTGTTCAATTTGTCTTTTCTGTATTAACAATTGGTAAAGCATAATGTCCGAACCAGAACCAACTCCAGAACCGGTTGCAGAATCAGAACCTATTGCAGAACCAATTCAAGATACTGGAAATTCCCATCTATTTGCAGTAAGAACAACAGGTGGTCAAGAAAAAGTTGTATTGAGATTACTAGAAGCCAAAATGAGAAGTGAAACTATCAACGTTCAATCAATTTTGTTGGTTGATAATCTTAAGGGATATGTAGTTGTTGAGGCAGAAGATCCACAGGATATGTTTAATGCGATTCAAGGAGTTAGACATGTCAAAGGTCAACTTAGAGGAGAATTGCAATATAGCGAAATTGAAAATTACTTAATAAAGAAATCAACTGTTTCAGAACTAGCTGTAGATGGAACAGTTGAGATAATTGGAGGACCATTCAAAGGAATGAAAGCAACAATTACACGTGTTGATCATGATAAAGAAGAGGCAACAGTAATTTTACTTGATGCTCCATATCAATTACCAGTTACTGTAGATGCAAACTATCTCAAAGCAGTTTCATCATAGCAAGGAATAAATCAGATACAAGAAGGTTATTTTTAATGGGAGATAAACAAACAATTTCATCATTAGTAACAGGAGGAGAAGCTTCAGCTGGTCCACCATTAGGACCTGCATTAGGACCAATGGGTGTGAACATTATGGAAGTAATCAAAGCGATTAATGATAAAACTAATGATTTTAAAGGAATGAAGGTTCCTGTTACTGTCAGTGTTGATGCTGATACTAAAAAATGGGAAATTGAAGTTGGTATTCCATCCGCATCTGCTCTTATTTTGAAAGAAGCTGGAATTCAAAAAGGTAGTGGTACATCTGGAACTGAATGGGTTGCAGATATTGGAATAGATGCAGTTATCAAAGTATCTAATGTAAAATTGGAATCAAATTATGCATCTAAATTAAAATCAGTAGCCATGCAAGTTATTGGAACATGTGGCTGTTTAGGAATTAAAATAGAGGGTAAAACTCCTAAAGAGATTACTCTAGAAATTAATGAAGGTAAGTGGGATTCTAAACTAGTATCTTAATTCTTCGATAAATATATTGGAGTTTTATCAGTTTTTTCTAATTCAACAAAAGTTTCTGTATTCTGAATGCCATCAATTTTGCCAATCTTATCAATAATTATTGTATGTAATTGTTCAAGATCTTCTGCCAAAATTTTGATAATTATATCAAATCTACCAGTGATTTCACATATTTCAGTAACTTCAGGAGTATTAAGTAAATTTTGTTGTATTATTTCTTTAAATTTTGGATCACGATTAATTCCAACAGATGCTTTAACTTCATAACCTAACTGTGCATCATCAATTTCAATTGTAAATTTTTTAATTAATTTTTTTTTAATTAGTCGTTTAATTCGGCTATAAAGAACTGATGAGTTTATTCCCATTTTTTTTGCTAATACAGGAACAGAAATACTACCATCTTTTTTTAATTCTGATAATAATTTGAGATCTAAATCATCAAAACTATGCATTTATGATAACTAATCTTTTGAGGTATTAAATGTAAGTTTCTTCATTTGTTATATCATGAAGATAAAAAATTACATAAAGATTGTATTTTTTTGAAAAATTAGTAAAATGAATAAATGATACTCTAAACGATTTTAAGTAGGTTATAAAAAAAAAATTCATGGCAAATGAGGCAGAATTAGTTACATTAATTCAAGAAGCAAGAAAATCAGAAAAAGAGAGAAAATTCAAACAATCTATTGAGTTGTATATTACATTCAAAGATATTGATGTAAAAAAGGGATTTGCGCTAAATGAAATAATTCAACTTCCAAAACAAATGAGTCAACCTGCAGCTGTATGTGTAATGGCTAGTGGTGATATGGGAACAAAAGCAAAGGCTGCAAATGCAGATGAAGTTATGGACGGTGAAAAATTAAACCAGTTAGCAGAAAACAAGCGAGCATCAAGAAAATTAATAAATAAATATGATTTCTTTTTGGCAGATACAAAATTAATGGCAAATGTAGGTAAAACACTAGGACAATTATTGGGACCTAGAGGAAAGATGCCAACACCAGTTCCATTTAATGCACCAATAGAATCTTTTTTGAATAGATTCAAATCATCAATTCGTGTTAGAGTTAAAAATTCACTTTCTTTATCATGTAAAATTGGAGATGAACAAATGAATGATAATGATCTTGCTAGTAATGCAATTGCAATAATTAATGCAATTGAGAAAAAACTACCTAATGGTGAAAAAAATATCAAAAAACTCATGATAAAAACCACAATGGGTAAAGTAGTAAAATTAGAAATGAAGGTTAGAAAATAAAATGTATGAAAATAGAACTGAATATCCAAAAAAGAAAGCACAAATGCATCAACTACTACAAGAGATGCCTAAAAAATACAAAGTACTAGCATTGGTAAGAATGGAAAAAGTCAGAGCATCACAACTTTTACCACTGAGAAAAAAATTGAAAGGAGAAGTAGAAATAATTAGTATTAAGGATAAAATTGCAAAAATCGCATTAAAAAAACTGGATATTCCAGGTTTAGAGAAATTTACTGAAAGTTTGAAAGGTCAATGTCTTTTCATGTTTACAAACATGTCACCATTCAAACTAAACGTGCTTTTAGGAAAAAATAAAGTAATGTTGGCTGCAAGAGGTGGAGATATTGCAAGTATGGACGTTGTTATTCCACCAAAGAATACTGGTATTGCACCAGGACCTATGCTAACTGATTTTAAAGAAGCAGGTGTTCCAACAAAAATTGATCAAGGAACAATTTGGATTATGAAAGAAACAATTCCTGTAAAAAAGGGAGAACCAATTCCACAAAAACTGGCTGGACTACTAGGCAAGTTGGATATTAAACCAATTGAAGCAGGAATTTTGCTGAACACTGCACTTGAAGAAGGGTTACTTTATGCTCAAGACGATATGATAATTGATTTAGAGAAATTTAGAAGTGATCTTTCACAAGCACATCAAGAAGCAATTTCACTATCTATTGAAGCAGCATACATTACAAGTGATAACATTAAACAGATACTTGCAAAAGCAGCACAATCTGCTCGTTCAGTATCTACTGAATCAGGTTTCATTACTGATGATACAAAAGAGCAAATTTTACAAAAGGCACATAATCAAGCTCAAAGTGTCTCATCAAAGGCAAAAGATTACACACCTGCCTAATCATATTTACTTTTTACCTTAGGTAAATTCCAATTATATTTCATAGCAACCAATCTTAAACCAGTTGTAAGTGAAATACCTATAATTGTAGCAGCATAAATTTCACCTGTAATCATCAATGTAAGGTAAAATGATAATGCACCAATGAAACTTGCTGAAGCATATAGTTCTTTAACAAAAACAATTGGTGTTTGATTAACAAAAATATCACGTAAAATACCACCACCAATACCTGTTAACATTCCAGATAAAATAATTACAAGGAAGTTCATTCCAAATAAATTATAAGCAAAAGTAGCACCAATTACAGTAAAAACACCTAAACCAATAGCATCAAATTTAAGAAAAAGGTTCCAATGTTTCTGCAATCTTGAATGTAACAAAAATAACACTATAGCAGTTGATATTGTAATTATAACATACGCTGGATCAATTAGTGAATTTGGTAATTCATTACCAAATATTATATCACGAATTGTACCTCCAGCAACACCAGTAATTGTTGCTAAAATTATAATGCCAACAATATCTGCTTTGTGTTCAATTGCTTTGAATGCACCTGTAACTGCAAAAGCCATTGTTCCAAATAGATCTAAAACATAAATGAATAATTCAATAGTTGCAGTGGTATCTACCAACTCATAATGTATAGAAAATAATTAGTAATTAACAATATAGATATACAAAAATTTGATTCTAACCAAATAGTGAAGATAGACCTTCCATGGCTGCTTCTTCTTGTTTTTCACTAGGTGGCTCAGCTTTTGCCTCTTTCTTTTCTTCTCCACCTGATGCTGCATCTGCTGCAGGAGCTGCTGCTACTGCTACTGGGGCTGCTTTGATTGCTTCCTCAATGTTTACATCAGCCAAAGATGCAACAAGTGCTTTAACTTGTGCATCATTTACTTCGGCACCACTTGCTTTTACAATATTTGTAACATTTTCTTCAGTTACTTCTTTCTGTAATTTGTGCAACATTAATGCAGCGTAAACATATTCCATTTAAAGAATTTCTTCAATGGCATAATATAAAACTATCAGAAAAATTGTCAATCAGGTTAAGATCTTCAAACTTCTACAAACTGAATAAAGATGTGATTTTAGATTCCTATCATATAGACTTTCCATTCTTTGCTTAAGAACTCTTTTTGCCTGATCTTTTTCAGAACCATCAGGTAAAGATAAAACATTATTAATTAATTCAGAAAGAGATTCTCTAATCCATCCATCTAAAATAGTAAAAATTCGTTTTGATATAATTTCAACTTTATCGGTCTTTAAATCTAAAATATCAGTAAAATTTTCGTATTCTATTCTATAAATTAATGCAAATATACAATTTTCAGAAGTTGGTTCTTTAAGAATTTCAATTGAGCGTTCTCCTGCCTTGCCTTGATCAACCTTATTTTTTAGACCTACTGGATTAATCATAAAACCATTTACGCCTATTTTATTTCCATCAATTCCAGTCACTGTTCCAAAAATTATATTACTAAAATTGCCATCAGGTCTTGAAGTAAAGATAAAATCTTCAAGTTTTAATTCTCTCTCTTTTTTCCCAAACATAGAAAATACCAGTTTTTTATCTATTTAATTTCTTGTAATCGACAATTCTTAATATCAGTTATAAACCAAAACTGACTATGGAAAAAAAAGAAATTCTTTCAAAATTTTCTTCTGATCCTGAAAGATACTACAAAGTCAGATTGTTCGAGGAACAAGGATTTAATCGTAGATCATGTGAAATATGTAAAAGATTTTTTTGGACACTTGATGAAAATAGAATTAATTGCCCTGATCATTCAGATGACACATATTCATTTATTGGAAATCCTCCGACTAACAAAAGATTTGACTATACACAAGCCTGGAAAGAAGTTGAATCATTTTTCAAAAAAAATGGCCATACATCTGTGAATAGATATCCTGTCGTTTGTAGATGGCGTGATGATCTATATTTTACTATTGCATCTGTTGTTGATTTTCAAAGAGTGATGGGTAGTAAAGTTGTTTTTGAATTTCCTTCAAATCCACTTGTTGTTCCACAAACATGTTTACGTTTCAAAGATTTAGAAAATGTCGGTGTGACTGGAAGACATTTTTCTAGTTTTTGTATGATTGGACAACATAGTATACCAAATGAAAATGGTTATTGGAAAGATGAATGTATCAATCTTGATTTTAATTTATTAACGCAACAATTTGGAATTGGAAAAAAAGAAATTACATTTGTAGAAGATGTATGGGAAGGAGGAGGTTCATTTGGATCATCATTAGAATATTTTGTAAAAGGTTTAGAACTTGGAAATGCAGTATTTACAGAATTTCAAGGAGATCTCTCAAATTATAAAACTCTGGATCAACGTATAATTGACATGGGTGCAGGTCTAGAAAGATTTGCATGGATTACAATGGGAACACCTACAGCATACGACTGTTGCTTTGGTCCAATAACTAAAAAATTAATTCAAGATTCAGGTATTGATGCAGATTCCACAATATTAACTCCATATTTTACAGAGATTGCAAAGAATTTAGAATTATACGATGATTTAGCTATGGTAAGAAAAAATACCATTAAATCAACAGGCTTATCTGAGGAACAGATTGAAAAAATAATTACTCCATTGGAGGGAATTTATCTAATAATAGATCATATAAGAACACTAATTTTTGCAATATCAGACGGTGCACTTCCTAGTAATGTTGGTGGAGGATATAATCTACGGATAATGCTTAGAAGAATAATCTCTACCATGAGCAGATTGAAATTAGAATTTGATTTGAATGAAATAATAGATATACAAATTGATTATTTGAAAAATACATATTCAGAATTAGAAAAAACACGAGAAGACGTCAAAGAGATTATCTCAATTGAAACAAGACGATATGATAGTTCAAAACAAAGAATGCAAAAAATTGCTAGTAAATTAGACAATGAACCAAATGTTGAAGATTTGATACGACTATACGAATCTGATGGAGTTACTCCAGAATATCTAAAGGAAATGAAAGTAATATCAGAAATTCCATCAACATTTTATGCAAAACTTTCTGATTTGCATCAATCGAAAAAACAAAAAGAACAAACTAACTTACCATTAGAAGGAATTCCAGATACAGAACTTCTCTTCTATGGAGATGATCCAAGAGAATTTGATGCTAAAGTTTTGAAAGCATTTGAAAATTTTATAGTTTTAGATAAAACTGCGTTTTATGCAAGAGGAGGAGGTCAAGAACCAGATCATGGTAAAATTGGAGAGTGCGAGATAATAGACATTACAAAGCATGGAAATATTATAGTCCATGAGATAAAAGGTAAAATTCCAAAAAATGGAGATACTGTCTCATGTATGGTAGATACAAAAAGAAGAGATGGAATTACAAAAAATCATACAAGTACACATATCATTAATACTTCAGCAAGAAGTGTTTTAGGTTCGTGGGTGTGGCAACATTCAGCCTTCAAAGAAGAAGATCACGCAAGACTAGACATAACTCATCATTCTGCACTTACAGATAATGATGTAATAAAAATTGAACAAACTGCAAATTCAATTATTGAAAAATCAATACCAGTAAAAATAGAAAATTTAGATCGAGGAACTGCTGAACAAAAATATGGTTTTAGAATTTATCAAGGAGGAGTTGTTCCTGTAAAATCAGTTAGAATTGTATCTATAGGAGATTTAGATATAGAAGCGTGTGGAGGAACGCATGTAGCAAATACTTCAGATATAGAAGAAATTAAAATTACAAAAACAAAAAGAATACAAGATGGAGTAGTAAGAATTGAATTTGTTTCAGGAAATAGTGCAAAGGAATTTGTTAGAAAGAAACAACAAGATTCAGAAAATAAAGAGATGGAAGAGAAGTTAAAAGAGGAAGAAAAAGAAAAAAGGATTGAAAAAAGGCAACATGTTAAAGAAAGAATTCCAATTATAGCAAAATCACTATCAGAATGCAAAGATGGAATATCTATAATTGAAAATATCACTATAGAATTAAGGAAAACAGGCAAAGCAAACTTTTGTTATTCAACAAGCAACGATTATGATGATATTTTTCATATTGGTCTAGGGGAAGTTCTCTGCAAAGCAGACCCCAAATTAGTATACTGTGGATTGTTTGAAGACGGAGAAAAAATTCGAGTTATAGTATATGCAGGTGATGATATACCAAAAGAAAATGGAGCTGGAGAGATTGTAAAGAGTATTTCACAGATTTTGGGCGGAGCTGGAGGAGGAAGCACCAAGTTTGCACAGGGAGGAGGAATCAACAAATCAAAGAAAGAAGATGCAATTAAAAATGCGAAGACCATGATCTTCGAATAGGTAAATAAAATGAAATTAAACTGGAACCAGATAGATGACAAGTGGAGAAATAAATGGCATGAGTCTAAAGACTTTGAAACAGATCCCAATGACAAACCAAAGAAATTCATAACCGTTGCATATCCATATCCAAATTCACCCCAGCATATTGGACATGGAAGAACATACACACTAGCAGATGTCCATTCTCGATATTACCGAATGAAAGGATTCAATGTTTTATTCCCAATGGGATTTCATTATACAGGAACACCAATTCTTGGAATGTCAAAAAGAGTTCAAGCAAATGATGAAGAATTGATTGAAGCATTCAAGAATCTATACAATGTTCCTGAAGAAAAGATCAAAGAGTTTGTTGATCCAGTAAAAATTGCTGATTATTTTCATGAAGAAATTAAGGCAGGAATGATTGAGATGGGATACTCAATAGATTGGAGAAGAGAATTTACAACAATTATACCAGCATATCAGAAATTTATTGAATGGCAATTTCGAAATCTAAAAGAGAAAAATCTAATTGTACAGGGAAATCATCCAGTTGGGTGGTGTCCAAATGATCAAAATCCTGTTTCACAACATGATACAATAGGTGATGTTGAACCAGATTTTACTGAATATATAATAATAAAATTCAGTATAGATGATGAAATTATTCCTGTTGCCACACTTAGACCTGAAACATTATTTGGTGTAACAAATCTTTGGATAAATCCAGAAATCATATATAAAAAAGTAAAAGTTGATGGAGAAACTTGGATAATTAGTGCAGAATGTGCGTACAAGTTAGAATTTCTTAATAAAAAAATAGAAATTATTGAAGACATATCAGGTTCAGATTTAATTGGCAAAAAAGTTCAGAGCCCAACTACTGATAACAAATTTTTAATTCTTCCAGCATCTTTTGTCACAGCAACTACTGGTACAGGAATTGTAATGTCGGTACCTGCACATGCACCATATGATTTTCAAGCACTAGAAGATATCAAAAATGGAAATCAAAAAAATATTGATGATTCATTACGAGATGAAGTTAAACGTGTTCAACCAATTACGATAATTACTACAAAAGGATTTGGAGAAATTCCATCTCAAGATGTTATAAGTAGAATGAAAATTAGGAATCAAGATGATCCAAAATTAGAAGATGCAACAAAAGAAATTTACTCAAAAGAATTCTATGAAGGAAAACTAAATTCCAACACAGGTGAATTTGTAGATAAGAAAATTAAATTTGTCAAAGAAGAGGTAAAAGAATGGATCTCTAAAACAGGAAAATCAGACATTATGCTTGAATTAACAAATGAATCAGTAAAATGTCGATGTGGTACAGAATGTGTTGTAAAACTACTTAACAATCAATGGTTTTTGGATTATGCAAATAAAGAATGGAAAGCAAAAGCACATACATGCTTTGAATCAATGAACATACTTCCAAATGATATCAGAACTGAATTTTTCAATGTACTTGATTGGCTTAGAGAAAGAGCATGTGCAAGACAACACGGATTAGGAACAAAAGTTCCATGGGATAAAGATTGGTTAGTTGAAAGCTTAGCAGATTCAGTAATCTATATGTCATTTTACACTATGGCAAAATTTGTTAATTCAGGAGAAATTTTAGCGGAGAACATGTCAGATGAATTTTTCAATTATATTTTCTATGAAAATGGAAATTCAGAAACAATTGCAAGAAATACAAAAATTACAACAGACAAACTAGACGAAATACGAAAAGAATTTGTGTATTTTTATCCTGTTGATTCTAGACATTCAGGTAGAGATTTAGTACCAAATCATCTTACATTTTTTGTTCTAAATCACGTTGCATTATTTCCTAAAGAAAATTGGCCAAAAGAAATTGTAGTGAATGGTTCTGTATTGATGGATGGAAAAAAGATGTCAAAATCCATGGGTAATATTATTCCATTACGTGATGCAATCAGAAAATATGGTGCAGATCCAATCAGATTATCAATATTAATTTCAGCAGAACTCCTGCAAGATGCCGATTTTAATGTAGAATCAATCTCAGGAATCAAAAATAAATTAGAATCTATGTATGAAGAATGCATTAAAATCAACAATTCTGAACATATTGGAACCCAACCTGAAGATATTTGGATACAAAGTAGATTATCAAAATTAATTTCAGAAGTAACAGATTCTATGGAAAAAATGAGACTTCGTGAATCATTACATCATATTTTGTATGGATTTGACTCTGATCTTCAATGGTATATGAAAAGAGCAAATGCAAAAAATAGAGATGATATTTCAGGAATTTTGAATAAAGTTCTTAAAACACGTGTCACAATGCTTTCACCCTTTGCACCTCATATAGCTGAAGAAATGTGGGAAAAATTAGGAAATTCAGAAATGGTTTCAAAGTCATTATGGCCAAAAGAAGAAGATAAACAAACAGATGACAGAGCAATTCAAAGTGAAAGTTTACTTAGTTCGGTAATGAATGACATTTCAAATATTATCAAAGTGACAAAAATTAAACCTAAAAAAATCACAATTTACACCGCAGATAATTGGAAATCAAAAGCATATCATAAAATTCTAAGTGGTATTAATTCAGGGGAAACAAATGTCGGTATATTCATTAAAGAATTAATTTCACAAAAAGAAACAGAAAATGTAAAAAAAGATCCTGACTTTGTAAAAAAGACATTAAAAGATATTCTTTCAGAACCAACAGATCTAAGAAAAACAAAAATTAATGCAGGAGAAATTAATGAAAGTGAGATAATTTCTAATGAACTTTCATCACTAATTGAAACAGATTATGAAATTAAATTACAAGTATTCTCTGAAAATGATTCTGAAAAATATGATCCAAAAAATAAAGCAAGAATGGCAAGACCTTACAAACCAGCAATTTTAATTGAGTAATATCTGGAATTGTATTTATTAGGTTAATTGCATCTATAGATCAGATGAAAATTGCTGTAATGGGAATGGGTGTTGCAGGTAGTTATCTTATGGCTAGATTAAAGAATTCAGAGCATGAAGTAACAGGATATGAAAGAATGACGGAGCAAAAACATGACTCAATTTGTGCATGGGGTACAATAAAATCAGAATTAAATGAATTTTGTAAAAAAACAGGTAGAAATTTTGATGATTTCTTGATTCATGACGGTAAAAATATGCATGTAAAGATGAACAATGATGTGAAATTTGATATTGGTCTAAAAGGATTATGCACATATGACAAATTGGGATTGATTAAAGATTTCATTAAAGATTCTAATGTCGTTTTTGGTGAAGCACCAAAATTAGAAGAACTTGAAAAAGAGTATGATATGATTGTAGATTGTACAGGATTTCATAGGGTCTATCTTCCAAAAATGCAACAGGATTTCTTTTTGCCGACATACGAGTATAAGGTTGAATATGAAAATGGTGTACCATATGACGATTTTTACATTGAACCATTTCCTGGTATGTCAGGATACTTTTGGTACTTTCCATTAGGAGAGAAATTTGCACATATTGGTGCAGGTGATTACAATAAGAACCATGTCAAAGCAACAGATGATTTTCTAGAAAAGCATGGAGGAAAAATAATTGCAACTAAAGGACGTCCAATTAGATTGGCAACTCCAGATAAATGTAAACCGTATTATTCTGGAAAAGTAGTTGGTGTTGGTGAATCAATTGGAACAGTATATGCGTTGTTAGGAGAAGGAATTATTCCATCAATGCAATGTGTTGAAATTTTCTTAGAGAATATGCATGATTTCAAAGCATACGAAAAAGCAATTGAAAAACATTACAGAGTCTATGCTAAAGTATTTAATTTTGTAAGAGCAAAAATTCAAAAGAATTTTAGTTTGTTAAAAGCACTACCAGATTTTTTATCAATATTTAGATACATGAAAAAGAACGAAGACCGATTTGGAATGCATATCAAAATGGCAGATTTAATGAAAGTGGCAAAAGCCTAAGTCATA
>CAYVQV010000005.1:0-28324 GCA_964454035.1 uncultured Candidatus Nitrosopelagicus sp.
ATATTCTTTTTAATCTATGATAATGTTTTAATATATCAACAACTAGTTTTTTTCGATTAATTTGGTAAAAAAGGAAAAAAATACAAAAAATGGATCTACTAAAAAACCTAAAATATCGAAAAAAGGGTCTGTTAAGAAAACCAAAACATCGAAAAAAACAAAAAAAACTAAAGCAAAAAATGCTAATGATAATGCAATAGATTCAGGAATTGTAATTGTTGATGACGATTTTAATATTGACAAGGATAGTGTAAATGAAGAAAGACGTGCATACTTAGAGGAAGCACGTTCTCAAGATGCATCCGAATAGTAAACCTGATATTGTTGTAGTGTCTATACTATGAGATGAAAGCATTGTGTATGATTAGGGTTTTACCTGGTCAAGTAGACAAGGTTCTAAATTTATTAAAAAGAAAACGGAGAATTTCTAAAGATGTAATGGTCGTATCAGGTAGGGCTGACATATGTGTAATTTTAAACACGTCAATTACTGACATTAATAAAATTGTAATCGATTTTAAAAATATTAAAGAGATTGTTTCAACAGAAACACTAATTGAAGTTGAGGTAGATTTAGGTTGGTAAGAGCCATAGTTTTAGTTAAATCTCCAAAAAAATTAATCGCCGCAAGATTAAGGAAGATTAATCTGATTTCAGAATCATTTCCAGTAACTGGCCAATTTGATGCAGTTGCAGTGATTAATGTAACAATGCTATCTCAGATAAAAGACGTTACTAATGAAATTCAATTAATTTCAGGTGTGGAACGCACAGAAACTATGATTGAGGTTCAGTAAAGGATTTATCATTAAACATTATTGAATAATTATGAACATTAAAAGAATAGGAAATGTTATTTTAGCAGTTAAAGATCTTGATGAATCAATAAAATTTTATCATGACACATTAGGAATGCCAATAAAAAATGAACGAAGAAATTGGGTCGATTTAGGCACTACAGGTGCTGCACTAAGTCTTCATCCAGCATCTATAACTGCACCTCATACAGGAACATCAATTGACAATGGAATTTTAATTGGTCTTACAGTTGGAGATCTTGCATCTGCAATTGAAGAATTAAAATCAAAAGGAGTTAGAATTTATCGTGATATTCAAGAACGAGAATCTGGAAAAAATGCTATAGTTCTCGATCCTGATGATTATATGATATCACTTTTTGAGCCTAATTTTTCTGATGAAAAAAATAAACAGACAAGTGGATATGTAGGTTTTACACCGCAGTAGTAATGTTTTTAATTTTTTGAATTAATAATTTATTTGGAATTTTATTAGGACCAAATGTAATATAGTATATTATTTTGTTATTATAAAATAACAGTATTGTTGCTTTTTTATGATTCAAAATTGTGTAATTAGATTTACCTATTGCAGATAATGATTTTTCTCTTAATTTTACTGATGTGGCAATAGCAAAAAATTCATTACGAACTTGATCTGGTGAAAATAGTGGTTTTATTCCAGGTTTAATTTTTCCAGCTAAAGTTCTTCCATGATAATTTATTATTCCAACATAACGAATAGATTTGGAAAGAGACATTATCTCCAGGTTTTTTTGTTTGTATTTCAGTAAAGTATTATTCCATTTGTTATTGCTTGAATTTTTCATAATTTAGGTTCAAATTATCAATTAATAAACAAGCCGAAAAATCAAAGTACTTTACATCTAATCAATAATATGGAGAATTCAGATGTTTTATCGATCATATCAAATTTACAGGATTCAGACGCAAGAAATTATTTTGAGACAAATGAAAGACTTTTTCTTTTGAACATTTCTGAAAAAATAAAAAAAGATTTTTCCATGAAATTAAGTTATAATGAAAATGACAAATTTACTAAAATTTATAACAAATACAAAAAATTTATTCAGGTCTAGTTATTTCTTATTTGATTTTGGTTCTAGTTTCTTTTTTAGTTCTAAATTTTCTTTCATAAGTTTTTCATTTTCTTCTTTTAGTGTATATAATGAATTTTCTCTAGAAAACAATGGATGACCTGGAGGAAGAACATTAGAATTCATTTTCATCAATGAATTTGCTTGCTGTCTAAACATTTGATTGAAATCTTGTAGTTTAGGTAACATTGATGCACCTTGATTTGAAAATTGCTCTTTAATTTTTTGTGTTTGATGAATTCCAAAATTTGGTTTATTATTTGGTGGATATCTAATAAAATCAGGTGCAGCACCTTGTAGTAAAGGAAATCCTGTTTTTGGAAGAATTGTAAAATTATCCATAATAATCGTAAAAATCTTCCATATTTCTACTTTATTCATTTTGTTTACTAGTGATTTTGTATTCAATTATTGATAATTTATCAATTTATTCTATTTCTAGATCGTTATAGCGATCTAATTATTTGGATCTGACATGAAATCAGATAAAGAAAAAACATGTCTTAAATGTAAAAAATACATTAATGAAAATGAATTACACAAAATTATAATGTATGTTATAGAAGAACAATTTACTGAACATCATTATGAGCATGTTGAATGTCCTGATAATTTTACGATTTAGTTTTTGATCCGTATACTGGATATAATTTTCCAGTTTGTCTATTACGATAGTTCCATTCATTTTCATTCCAAACTTTCAACTCAAAGTTTTTTTGTGTAGTTGGGTGAATCTTATTGAAAATGTCCTCCCCAATCATAATTTGTTGTGGTTTTGCTTTATTTTGTACTTTTGCGGCAATATTCATTACAGGACCTAATAGATCTACATGTGAGCGAGCTTTATCATTACCATAACGCATGACCATACTTTCACCATAATCTACACCAATTTTGATAAAAAGATCTGGATAATCATAGTTATTTAAAATTGGATTTATTCCATCTTCAATTATTTTTATCATCGTTTGTGCACAACTAATTGCATTATCTGATGCCATTAGTGCGCTTTTATGAATAAAATAACCAATAACTGCATCTCCTACAAATTTTAGAGCATAGCCATGATGTTGTTTTACAGCTATAGCCATTTCTTGTGCAAACGAACTAACTATCATTGCAACTTTCTCTTCTGGTAGTGATAATGACATATCTGTAGAACCTACAAGATCTACAAACATAACAGCCATTGGAATTTTCTCATTAACGTGCTCTCTTAGAAATTCATCTGATTCTGAAATAATTCCATAATATTCTACACCACCTTGTTTTATTGCCCTCCAAATTCGTTTCTGTGTCTCTAGAATCATTGTCTCTGAATCTTGTGTTAATTCTGAGCTCTTACCAAGCATCATATCTACAATATTAGATGTGGTTGGTTTTTGATATTCAGGTTCTTTTTCAACTTCTTTACTATTATCTGATTCTGTATTATCAGAGTCAGTCCCACTTGCAGCAGCTAATAGTTTTTCATATTTTTTTTCAATTTCTGCCCTTGCTTCATCGTCATCATTACTCATATTAGCACACTCAATCTAACGGAAAATCCGTATTACAACTTTTGCATTTTCCTCGTTTTCCATTATATTTGGAATTATAATATATCATAATGTTGTTTCCACAATGATTACACACTATAGAATCAGAATTCATATCTATAGTGTTTAATTTATTCTTAAAAGCATATGTGAATTAGGAGTAATTTGTAAAAATATACGGCGTATTAAACGACTGTTCCATTGTCCAATACGTAGGTAAATCAAGTATATCTATGATCTTTAGATTAAATTTTTTGGTTGTTACTCCCCAACCAAAGTCAGATTGGTTTTTTGCAGATGTTCTTTCAGCGTGTGTACCAGTTAATGCAAAACATGAATTTTTTTCTAATTTTGGTAGTTTTAAGATATTTTTAATGATTGATTCTGCTAGCAGTTCTCCATTTTCAGGTAATCCACCAATAAAAAAAACGGGTTTTACTAATTTTATGGTTTTATAATCAATCTTTGTTGCGTCTTCATTAATTATACTAAAACCGACTACCATGTTTTGTAATATGTTTTCTTGTAAACTACAAAGAGATTCATCAATTTCTATTGAATTGGAATGAAGGCCTACAACTTCTCCACAAAATGCGATTCTACCGTCACCAGAACCAATATCAACCAATTCTAAAAATCCATTATTTTTAGATTCTAATGCAAGTGCATAAGCAGAAAGCATCCATGTTGGATAAAATGGAGCATAACTTGTATCATGTTTTATACTATCAATCCAGAATTGATTCAAATCACCTTCAAACACACGGCACATAATTCCAAAAATTTTACTTTCAAATGAATTATAATAAATTGGATTATTTTCTAGAAATTTATGTAGTAATGATAAATGTTCATCATCTATTGGTAAAAATTCTGTTTTTTTAATTGGAAGTACTTCTTGTACATGACTATTCCCATCATAGTTTTTAACAAATTCTTCTTTTAATTTTACAATATTTTTTGAAATTAAGCTCATAATTACACAAAATTTAAGGAGGTATATGAAACAAGATTCATGCGTATAGGCACAAAGTCACAAAATGAGTTTCTTATTAATCTCAACAAGAAAAATGATGTTATTCAAAATAATTTTTTAAACAAAATTATTGATACAACAAAAGTAGTTGATGTAAAGGTAATGCTTGGTGATTCTACTGTAAAAACCATATCAACATTTGATCCAATTAATATTGAGAATTTTTTTAATAAATTTATAGAATCTTTGAATGATTGGGAATCTCAAGGTATATCATATTCATATAATGATGATGTCAGAAGGATTTTTTTAAAGTTTGAAATCAAAGAAGACAATTTAGTTTTATCAATGCATATCTCTGTGCAGTTTCATGTTTTATTATATTATAAACCAGAACAAGATGTAATAGAACTTCAAAAAGAACTTGCTGAAGTAATTGATAAAACACAAAATTCTGATTTAAAATATTCTGATGATGGAAATAAAATAATTCTTAAAAAACTTCAAGAACTTGGATATGATAAAATTAACAAACAGAATTTATTTGAATTATTTTATAATGATCCAAAACTTTCTGAAATGTTATCAGAAAAAATAGAGACCAGTCTAGAAGATGAGATAATCGAATTAAATTCTAGAAAAAAGATCATTCTCAATAAATTAGATGATTTATTACTTGAAACCTTTCAAACTACTGGAATACTAATTGATGAACAAAAACTGATAAACGGAGAAGAAGGATGTCTCTGTAATATTGATTTAGAATATATAGAAAATGGAGCAAAACAAGGTCTTTTTGATCTTGATACTGTTGATGCTAAATCACAAGAAAAAATTGGCTATAGGCTAAATCAAATCTTCAAATTCTTAGAAAATTGACGAATTAATTTTCAAATACATTTAATTTTGAATGAATTTCTGAGAAATTTTATGACTGTATCTTATGATGATATTGTAAAAGCAGAGAAGGCACAAAGTGATGTTATCAGAAAAACATCACTTACATTTTCACAAACATTTAGCAATATGACAAATTCTCAAGTTTATCTCAAAAATGAATATGAGCAAAAAACTGGTTCATTTAAGATACGTGGTGCATATCACAAAATTAGTTCATTAACTGATGAAGAAAAGAAACATGGTGTTGTTGCAGCATCTGCAGGAAATCACTCACAAGGTGTTGCTTTTGCATCGTCATTAGAAAACATTCCTTGCACAATTGTAATGCCAAAAAATGCATCTCCAGCAAAAATTGCCGCTACTCGTGGTTATGGTGCAAATGTAGTTTTGGATGGATTAACATATGATGAATCATGGACTAAAGCACAAAAAATTTCAGATGAGACAGGAGCCACAATTATTCATGCATTTGATGATCCAAATATAATATGTGGTCAAGGTGTGATAGGATTAGAAATTTTAGAGCAGCTTCCCGATGTAGATGAAGTTTATGTTCCAATTGGTGGTGGTGGATTGGCTGCTGGTATAATTACAGCAATAAAAGAGAAAAAACCAAGTGTACGAATTGTTGGAGTAGAATCAAAAGCTTTTCCAGCAATGAAACATTCAGTTGAATCTGGTCATGTGGAAACAATAGAGGGTGGATTAACTATTGCAGACGGTATATCAGTCAAAACACCTGGAAAAATAACTTTTGATATAATCAATAAAGGAATTGATGAGATTGTAACAGTAGAAGATTCTGATATTATCAAAACAATGTTTCTGTTAATGGAACGAACAAAGGCCGTTGTAGAACCTGCTGGTGTAGTAGGACTAGCATATCTTTTAAGCAAAAAACCGGCTCCAAACAAAAAAGTTGTTCCTGTTTTATGTGGCGGTAATATTGACATGTATTTACTAGGTCAAATTGTTGCTAAAGGATTAACAAATATGGGAAGAATGGTCAGAATACTAATTACATTAAAAGATAAACCGGGTGCACTAAAAGAAATTGTGGATGAAATTTCATCATTAAGTGTAAACATAGTAGAAGTGATCCACGATAGATTAAGTTCTGTTATTAATGCAGGTACAGTAGGCGTCACATTAAGCCTAGAAACAGAAAATCAGGAGCAAGCAGATAGATTGATTGCTCATTTAAACGAGAAAAACATACAGTTCAAACTACTTGATTAGTTTATTTGAATTTCTTTTTTACAAATTTTGATAAGCCAAGCCTCTTTAATTCATCAGATTCTTTAAGCACTGAAGAATGTTGATCAAATTTATGTTTCTTTAGTTTACGTTTTATTGTAGAATTCTCATTTGCTAAAATTTTTAATGCGTATATTGCAGCATTAGCTGATTTGTTTATTCCTACTGTAACTACTGGTGAACCAGTAGGCATTTCGGAAATAGATAATAATGAATCTAATCCACCAAATGCCGAAAATTTACTTGTATCTGATTTTTTTGTCTGTTTATCGTTGTAAACTAATATCGGAACACCAATTACAGGAATTACTGTATGTGATGCAATCATTCCTGGTAAATGTGCAGCACCACCTGCACCAGCAATAATTACTTTAAATCCAGAATCTTCTGCATGTTTTGCATATGTATCAAGTCTTGTAGGTGTTCTATGAGCAGAAATTATTTGATCTTCATGTGAAACATTAAACTGGTCAAATATTTCTGCAGCACTATGCATAATTCGACTATCAGAGCTTGAACCCATTATAATTCCAACACTACTTTTTTTACTCATATCTTTTGAATACAAATGCTATTTTTAATAGTTTAGAGTAATATTCATGACCAATTTACAACTTATTTTATGAAAGTACTTTTTTAGCAGAATATCAGAATAAGATTATTGAATTTCAATTGCATCTTCTCACAATGTAATTTCAAATGTAATGATATTGAAGAGGAAGAATTTCTAAATCATTTAAATGAAAAACATCATAAGGAAATATCTGATATTGCAGAAAAAGAGAACATACCAATTAAAATGGTAGAAATGATATCAGTATCTAACTCAACAGTGTTCATTAATTCCTCAAATTAGCATATTTTACAATATAGAAATGTGTCTTGTATAGTTTGAAATTGCATTACTACACCGAAACTATTTGTAATTGAGTGATTGTTTTGGATTATGGGGAAAATACTTGGAATAATTGGTGGGGGTCAATTAGGTATGATGCTTACAGAGGCTGCAAAAAACATGACAACCGATATTTCTGAGATTATTGTTTTAGATCCAACAGAAAATTGTCCTGCATCAAAAATCGGTGCTACTCAAATAGTGGCTGATTTTAAAAATGCCTCAGCAATCAAAGAACTCGCAAACAAATGTGATATAATCACATATGAAATAGAATCCGGTGATAGTAAGATTCTAAAAAATTTAGAAAATGAATGTGAAATTAATCCATCTCCAGAAACACTTGAAATAATACAAGATAAATTAACTCAAAAGAAATTTCTTTCTGAAAATAATATTCCAGTAGCAGAATTTAGAGAAATATCATCAAAAAATGAATTAGAATCAAAAATTAATGAATTTGGGCTTCCAGTTTTATTGAAAACACGAACTGGTGCATATGATGGTAGAGGTAATTTCAAAATAGATACCTTAGATCAAATATCTGAGGCCTTAGAAATTTTTGATGGTCAATCACTTATGGTTGAAAAATTTGTTAATTTTAAAATGGAAGTATCTGTAATTGCATCAAGAAGCACATCTGGTGAAATCAAAACATATCCATTAGTTGAAAATATTCATAAAAATAATATACTAGAAATGACTATTGCTCCCGCAAGAATTAATGAGATAATTTCTAAAAATGCTGAAGAAATTGCTCATAAAACAATGGAAGTTTTACATGGAGCAGGTGTTTTTGGGATTGAAATGTTTGTTACAAATGACGATGAGATATTAATTAATGAGATAGCTCCAAGAGTTCATAATTCAGGCCATCATACATTGCAGTCTAGTAAAACTTCACAGTTTGAACAACATCTTAGAGCAATTTTAGGATTGAAACTTGGCAGTACTGAATTAGTTTATCCTACAATAATGTATAATATTTTAGGACCAAAAGATTTCATAGGAAAATTCAAAAACCCTACAACAGATTTACAAAATGTATTTTTGAAAATGTATGGTAAATTAGAATCAAAACCACAAAGAAAAATTGGTCATGTTAACGTAGTTGATAAAGATAATTTAGGAATAGAAAAATTATTAGAACAAGTGGCAATTATATCTGAATCAATTAAAATTAGAACCGAATTATAAATTCATAAAAACCCATCTAATACTTTATTAATACTTGATTTCTCATTTTAAATATGGCAATAAAAGCAGCATTGATTTTAACAGGTATTGCTATAGCATTGTTAATTGTTTATGGTGCAGATGTTTCTGTATCAATGGGCAATGATGCAAAAGAAGGATTTTTACCATTAAATGACATGCAACGTGGTATTGGATTAGGTGGACCTGCACTAATTTTGCCTATAATTGCGTTTTTCATTTCATTAAAAGAACCATCTAAAGGCTTAGGAATTATGATAATAATAGCAGGAATTTTAATTATAATAGGTGGCATAGCAGTTGTTGCAAACCCATCTCCATCATCTGAAAGTTCAGATAGAGATCCTATTGGTTCTGTTGTAATGCTATTTGCTCCGGCATTAATACAGATAGCAGTTGGAATCATTAAGATTAAAAAATCATAATTATCAAATAAAATCAATGTCTATTTGTAAAAAATGTGGTAAAGATAGTAAAAATTGCTATGATTGTGAACATACAAATTTTGAAGAATTTTGTAAAGAGTGCTATACTGAATTACATTATTACATGACTGAGAAAGATAACTTTGAATGAATTACAAATTTTGATACAATGGATTTCAGAATTACTATCAGAATATCTCTACATTGGTGTATTTCTAGCAGCATTAATTGAAACTATTATTCCACCAATTCCAACTATGGCAGTATTTCCAACTGCAGGATATATTGCATCACAAAATGGTTTAGGTCTTGGAGAAGCTATTCTACTTGGAGTAATTGGTGGTTTGGGTGCTTCAATTGGTTCTACTGCAATTTACTTTATCGCATTAAAACTTGGTAGAGTTGCATTACTAAGATATTTGAAAAGAATTAAAATCACAGAGAAGAAATTAAACCGTGCTGAAAAATGGTTTGAAAAGTATGGTGATAAAGCAGTACTTTTTGGTAGAATGATTCCAGTTTTTAGAGAAATGATTTCAATTCCAGCTGGTTTGCTAAAAATGAATATTAAGAAATTTTTAGTTTATACTGTATTAGGTTCGTGTGCATGGAGTATTACTATGGTTCTCATAGGTTATTACTTTGGAATAGCAACATTTGAAATATTCTAAATTAATCCAATAAGTTTTAAATCAGAAATAAAGACTCTCACATATGAAAGCAATAATTTTAGCTGGAGGAAGAGGTAAAAGATTACGCCCAATAACTGATAAAATACCAAAACCTCTAATTCTTATAGATAATATCCCACTAATTGAGCGTTCAATCAAATATCTTAAAAAATTTGGAATTAATGAAATAATTATTTGTAGTGGATATAGATCAAAACAAATTGAGACTTTTCTTAAGAAAAATAAAAATTTCAACTGTAAAATAGAATTCTCTGTTGAAAAAACTCCATTAGGTACAGGTGGTGCAATTAGGAAAGCAATGGAAAAAATATCTGACGAATCATTTGTTGTTATAAATGGAGACGTTATTACAAATATTAATCTAAAAAATATACTAAGTAAACCAAATACAATTGCATCAAATGAATTAAAAACACAGTTTGGAACTATGGAAATTAAGAATAATAAAATTATAAAATTTAATGAAAAAATTGATGTTGAAAATGTGTGGATGAACCCAGGTATTTATCATCTAAGTTCAGAAATTAAAAAACTCTTACCTAAAAGAGGTAGCATTGAGGGTGATGTTTTTCCAAAACTTGCTAAGAAAAAATGTCTGCATACTAAAAAATTTAAAAATGTACTTTGGCACTCAATTGATTCACATAAAGATATTGAACTTTGTTCAGAAGATATTAAATCAAAAAAATATTATAAATTTTTTAAATATTGATTATAATGAGAGTGTCATATAGTTTAGGTTCACTTTTAACAATCAATCAAGTTATTGATTGCTCAAAAAAATTAAATCGTGTTAAATCAGATGTAATTTGGATTCCTGAAACATGGGGAATGGAAGATTTTTCTATGTTAAGTTTGATTAGTCAAAAAAATAATACTGCAAAAATTGGTTCATCCATAATTAACATCTATTCAAGAAGTCCAAGTCAAATTGCAATGGGTGCAGTAACTGTTGACACAATATCAAATGGAAGATTGATACTAGGTTTGGGATCAAGCAGTAAACCAATTGTAGAGCAATTTCATGGAGAAAAATTTGTCAAACCTGTTCAAAGAATGAAAGAATGTGTTGAAATTATTCGATTAATATTGTCAGGAAAAAAAATAAATTATTCAGGTGATATATTCTCTCTTGAAAATTTTTCATTATTAGTAAAACCACCCAGAGATAATATCCCAATTTATTTGGCTGCCATAAATCAAAAAATGGTTAATTTAGCATGGGAAATAGGAGATGGTGTTATTTTTTATTTGCGCCCTAAAACTGAAATAAAATCAACATTAGAAATAATGCAGAAACAAAAAAAAATTGATTCTACATTACAAATTATTACTTGTATTCATAATGATTCAGAAAAAGCTATAGAACGTGCAAAGAAAACCTTAGCATTCTATATTTCAGTTGGAGGAATTTATAGAGAATTTCTTGCTGATAATGGATATAAAAAAGATACAAAAAATATTCATGATGAATATCAAAAAACAGGACTAAAAAATAATTTTACATTAGTAAGTGATAAAATGGTAAAAGATCTATGTATTTGTGGTAATGTAAATGAATGCCAACAGCAATTAAAACAATTCCAAGAAACAGGTATAGATTTACCAATAATTCAGTTTAATCCTATAGGTGATGTAAATGAATCATTTGATTTACTACTAAATACATTTGGTGATATATAATTGAAAAAAATTGGTATAGCAGGATACGGAAGTACAAAATTTTCAAAAAATGAAATTCCTATTGAAGAATTATTAGTAGAATCTACAAAACAAGTTTTTGATTCAACAGACAATTTATCACAAGATCTAATTGATGGAGTTATTGTTTCTACAAATGATAATTCAAAATATCTCAGCGCAATTCTATCAGAATTATCTGGAATAAAACCAAAAATATCACATACTGTAGAACATCTTTGTAGTTCAGGAACAAATGCTGTAATTTCAGCATTTTCATATATTGCATCTGGATTAGCTGATGTGGTTTTAGTTGCAGGTGGGGATACAATTGGAAACCCAGGACAAGTATTAGAATGGGATAAAACTCGTGGAGAATTTAATCATCCAATCTATTGGGGATCATTATTTACAAAACATCATAAAAGAAAATTCAATACAACAGAAGAGGAATTAGCTATAGTCTCTGCAAAAAATCATAAACATGCTATAGATAATCCTAATTCATATTCACATGATGCATACACTATTTCTCAAATTATGAATTCAAAACAAATAACAGATGATTTACGAATTTTGGATTGTTCATTTGCTTGTTCTGGTAGTTCATCATTATTACTAGCATCTGAAGATATCATAAAGAAATTTACTGATACACCAATATGGATTTCAGGTATAGGTCAAAAAACAGATTCAGCAAGCTTTGCAAAAAATGATCTTTCTGAACTCTCTACTACTAGAATGGCGTCTAATGACGCATATTCAATGGCTAACACTAATCCTAATGAAATAGACGTAGCAGAGGTACATGATGCGTTTTCTGTATGTGAATTAATGGCAGTTGAAAGTTTAGGTTTAAGTAAAAAAACAGAAAGTGCTCAATTTATTAGAAATCTTTTCAATACTGAAAATAGAAAAATTAATCCAAGAGGTGGGTTGATTGGTGCAGGTCATCCTCTAGGCGCAACAGGCATATCACAAATAATTGAAATTACACAGCAATTACAAAATAATGCAAAAAAAAGACAGGTTTCAAATGTAAAAAAAGGGTTAGTGCATAATATGTCTGCAGCCGCAACATCAAGTTCAGTTATAATATTACAATCATGAACAAATTTGAAACTGAACTATTAAATGGAAATTTTGTTATTAGTAACTGTATAAATTGTAAACAGGTTGTTTGGCCACCATCAAACTATTGTAATATTTGTCATAATGAAACAAAATGGTCTAATTCAAAACAAGTAGGCAAAATTATTGAATTTTCTAAAAAAAATGATCAGTACTTTTGTTTAATAGAGATTGAACAAAATCTAAGAATATTAGGGGAAGTTTTGGGAGAAACTACACCTAAAATCAATCAAAAAGTCCAATTAAAAAAATGTTCATATAGAAAAACTCCACAATTTCTGTTTGAACTACTTCCTAACTAATCTAAACATAAGGTCATTTCATTATAACCAACTCTTCTATATTATGAAAAAATAAATATTATCATGCGATCAAAATCACTGCTAAAAACTAGACTGCAATTTCAAAATCAAAAATCTATTTCTAAAAATCTGGAAAATCGTAAGATAGCACGAACACGTAGACAACGTGGGTATCAATGGGAAGATACACTGGTAAAACGATTTAATAAAATGGACCAATGGAAAGCATTTAGACTAGGTTCACCAAGTGTTGCATTACCAGATTTATTATGTGTAAATAATCATGATAGTAAAATTTTTACAATTGAAGCAAAATCTGGAACAAGTACATCATTGACTGTTCCATTTGATCAGATACTTCGATGTATGAGCTGGACTGATAATTTTACCATTTATAATGTAAGAAATGTCATTTTTGCATTCAAATTTCTATCTAAAAAAAGAATTGGAAAAGGAGAATATGAAAAAAGAGAATTAAGGGAATATTATAAAATTTGGAATAATAAAATAAAACCAATAAATATAGTTTGTAAATACGATGGAACCGTCTATGGATTAAAAGATGGTAAAAAAGTTAAAACAAATTTAGAAGATTATGAAATGCCGTTTAAATCCAAACATCAAAAATTTAGCATTATGGATTAGATAAGCACTTACTTTATTACTACTAATAATTTACAAAAAGTATGGAATTTCAAAATTTCATAGATGAAAGAATTTTAGTTAGTCATGATGCACTAGGTAAAAAACAAATGAAAATAAAAGTTCTTGAAGTATCTGATGAATCACCCCCATCACAATGGAAATTTGGTGATAGAGTTAAGATAAATAAAATTTTAATCACTATAAAGCATCTTGAAACACAAGAAGTGGAAGAAGGTGAATTAGATATAGAAACAGTTGAAAATGAACTAATTGAAAAAAGACACTATACTTCTACGAATCGTTGGGTGCCTACAAAAGATATTAAAAATGGTTACGTTATAAATTCGAGACATACAATGTTAATTAGTGATGCTGCAGCATTAGATCTAATAGTTTTTTAAATTATTAAAAATCTAACAAACTTATAAGATACAGATTTTGACATTTTAATTATGATAACAAAAGAAATTGTTGTGAACGATATAAAATTCAAAGTCATGTTAACAGATCAGATCATAAATCAGGTAGATAATTTAAAATCACTTAATGCATCAGTGGCAAATGCAGACCCAGAAGATTTTGAGCAGATAAGTTCAGAAATTTCTGCTACAATCAATGAAATTGCAACTGCAGTAGAACCTGAAGTATCAGGAGAGTATCTAGATGGAGTTATGCAAGAAGTATTCAAAGCAGTTGACGATAAAAAAACTGAGGTTGATAAGCAAATAAAACAAAAAGATGATAAAATTTCAAAAAAGAAATCTAAAAAATAAAACTTAACAGTAGTAAATACTATAATTCCTTTGATTCAGTGTAAATTTTATCGATTAGTTTCTTATCTTTTAATGAATTCAATACTGCAGTTCGTATATTTTTAACCCTATTTTGATCTTCAGAAAATGTTCTTAAAAGTAATTCAATCTCACGAGAAAAATCATAATTTTTTAAATATACACCAATGATTTTTTGTAAGTTCGAAAATTCATTTGATATATCATTCATTTTATCACGCTTTCGAAAAATTATGGTAAAGAATCCCATAATTTTTGCCATTTCAATCTGTAATAGTTCAAGATCAGCAGGTGTATCAGTTAAATTTTCGATTACTGCATATGAATCTAGAATTTGATTTAAAATTCCTCGAAAATATTCATGCATATCTCGCATAATATACAAATATATTTTTCAGTACTAAATCTTTGGTTGAGTTATATAATAAAAAATAAATTTTAATGTCGTGTAAGTTAACACAACTTGCCATTTTTTCTGATGCTTATTCCTTTAAATTACTTACACTCATAAAAAATCTGAATGAAACAAAGTGCACATCTTTTATGTATAAACCCAAAATGTGGAGAAACATACCCTATTGTTTCCAGACATATTAAATGTGAAAAATGTGGATTTCTTTTGGATGTTGAATATGACCAAAAACCTTCAACTAAACTAAAAGAAATTTTTTATCAGAGACGGTCAAGAGATAGTATCTATAACGAAAGTGGTGTATGGAGATTTCGAGAATTACTGAATTTTACCGAAATTGAAACTGAAGAATTAGAACAATGTTCAAAATTTTTAGTTTCGTTGGACGGTGCAGAAGGAAGACAATCAAAACCATACCATATGTCTAAGGTATCAAATTTTGTTGGAATTAGTAATGATAGTCTCATGTTACAACCAGAAGGTTACAATCCTAGTGGTTCATTCAAGGATAATGGAATGGCATCAGCTGTAACTCATGCTAAAATGACTGGTGCAAAAAAAATTATTTGTGCATCTACTGGAAATACTTCTGCATCTGCTGGAATGTTTGCTGCTAATGAAAATATGGAATGTGATGTCTATATTCCAGATGGTCAAATAGCTCCAGGAAAACTAAGTCAAGCATATCAATTTGGAACACAGATGATAAAGGTTGCTGGTAATTTTGATGATGCATTTACAAAATCACTTGATGCAGCTAATGAAGAAGGAAGTTACACTGTTAATTCTGTTAACCCTTTTAGAATTGAAGGTCAAAAAACAATTCCGTTTAGGGCTCTTGAATTTTTAGAATGGGAAGTTCCAGATTGGATAGTCTATCCTGGTGGCGCATTAGGAAACACTTCAAGCTGTGGTAAAAGCCTAATTGAATTATACAATTGGGGATGGATCAAAAAAATTCCAAAAATTGCAGTAGTAAATGCTGAAGGTGCAAATACTCTATACAATCTGTATAACGGTAAATTTGAAAATGAAGAATTACGTTGGAACGATGGTGTCCCAAATTTAGATTTAGTAGACAAATATTACGATTACATGAAAGAAAATAATCTAGGACCAAAAACTAAGGCTACTGCAATACAAATAGGAAAACCAGCAAATATGGCTAAAGGTTTACGTGCATTAGAGTTTACCAATGGATGTGTAATTCAAGTATCAGATAAAGAAATGCTTGATGGTATGTCAATTGTTGGTTTGAATGGTTTTGATTGTGAAATGGCATCTGGTGCAACAGTTGCAGGTATCAAAAAACTTCTAGATGATGAAATAATGAAAAAAGATGATAAGGTCATCGGTATTTTAACAGGGAGGCAAAAAGAGCCATTACTTCCAATTGATTATCATAATGACTCAACTAACAAATTTGCCAAACCTCCAAGAAGCTAAAATTACGCACAAAATGAATAAACTCAATTTTTATAAATCTTAAACCTTAATAGACTCCATACTTTGTTGTTGGTATACAGAAATGAGGTTGTTTCTATTCTAAATGAAGACGTTTAGCAAATTCATAAATTTAATTTTAAGAGGTACTAAAAATTGCAATTAGAATATGAAATTGCAGCACTAATTGCAATGATAGGTCTTTCTGGATATTTCAGTGGTTTAGAAGTTGCTTTAGTTAGTATTAGACGCTCAAAAATTGAGCAGATGGTAAAGGACAAAGTAAGAGGCGCATCATCACTTCAGAAACTAAAATCTAACCCAAGCCGAATGATGTCCAGTGTTAATTTAGGAAATAATTTGGCTAGTATAGCGGCAACTGCTTTAGCAACTGATATTTCACTAAAATTCTTTGGTGATGATGGATTAGCAATTGCAATAGGGATTATGACATTTTTAATTCTAATATTTGGTGAAATTACTCCAAAAACATACTGTAATGCCAATGCAGCAAAAGTTGCAATCAAAAACAGTAGAATTTTATTGATTTTTGGTTATGTATTTTTTCCAATTGTGTGGATTTTTGAAATAATCACAAAAGGAATGATAAAACTAACAGGTAGTAGCGATATGCCACCTGGATTAACAGAGGATGAAATTAAAGAGGTTGTTGAACAAGGTTACAAAGACAAAGCTATAGAAAAACAAGAAAGTGAACTAGTTCACGGTGCATTGAATTTTGATGATATAGTAATTAGAACAGTTATGACACCAAGAACAAAAATGTTTAAACTTAATTCAAAAATGATGCTTTTTGAAGCATTACCAGAAATTAATAAAAGTGGTTTTTCACGAATACCAGTTTTTGCAGACAATACAGATCAAATAGTAGGAATAGTTCATGTTAGAGATGTTCTCAAAAAACTTGAATCTGATGAAAAAGTTATTTCTTTAGAACAAATTATGCGAGAGCCAGTATTTGTATCACAAGAAAAACGAGTAAGTGATTTATTAAAAGAAATGCAGGGTAGAAGAACCCATATGGCAATTGTTTTAGATGAATTTGGTGGGGTAGAAGGCTGTGTTACATTAGAAGACCTTCTGGAAGAAATTGTGGGTGAAATACAAGATGAAACAGACACTGAGAAACCCAGTTTTCAAAGAGATGGTCAAAATGCAATTGTGACTGACGGTGATATAGAAATTGATGTAATTAATGACATTTTCCAATCAAACATACCACCTGGAGACGATTATTCAACATTGAATGGATTATTACACGAACAATTACATGATATGCCTAAAGAAGATGATAAAATTGAGATTGGTTCGTTAAGAATTATTATAGAAAAAGTCTCAAAAAATAAGCCTGAAAAAATTAGAATAGAAAAAATAGATTAATTTTCTTTCTTTGCAAAATGATCTTCTAGTAATTGTTTTTTTTCTTTCATTTTAAATAATTTTTCAGTGTGTTTGAAAGCATCTTCATATGTTTTTTGAAATAACATTGCTTGCATTAACAAATGATTTTCTGGTATTACAATTCCAGTTTGATCATCTGAATACATAATCTGAATTGTGTCATTGATTGAAGTTGTCATGTTTGCATGTATGTGTATCATGTTAGTATCTTTAAAACTAAAATTCATAGTATTAGCAAAATCTCTCACATCTTTAGTTCCTTTTGCAGACCAAAGTATTGCAACCCCATATTCATCTTTAAACAGATTATGAAATTCAGTAATTGACGGTGCTTCATCTTTAAATCTAATATCCATTATATGCAAATGCATTTGTCTTGTAGGAACTTTAATTGCACGAACAAAAAGTGGTGCATTTTTTCCAAAATATGATTTAACATCTTCTCCATGATGAGGTTTTTGTGTCATTTCAATGGTATCAGGTATCAATTTATCAGTTTGATCAATATCAGCCCATCTTCTTACAAGCAGGACATCAAATCTATGTATATTGTCACCAAAATTATTACGTACTGGTTCTAGAATCTTTCCCATTCCAGTTACATTACAACTTCCTTGCATCACATGTTTTTTTTCAAACGCATCAGAATAATTTACACGTGAATTAAATAATAGATCAGAAACTTTGTTATCACCAATAATAGATTCCCCACCTTGGTAAATTGCTAAGATATTTTTTGGTTCATATAGATTTTTTTTATTATGAAATCCTGTTCCACCTGGAGATGCATCAATTACAAGATCACAATTATCTAAAGCAGATTCAATATCTCCACTAATTTCATAATTTTTAAACTCACTTTGCTTTGATTTAGGCACATAAACATTGAATCCTTTTGATATTGCATCATCAATATTTGAATCAGGAGAATATTTTCCAACCCCAACTACTGTAATTTCTGGGTCATCATTGATAAATTGGATAATTCTACTACCAATAGAACCATAGCCATTAACAAATACTTTTTTCAATATACTATATCAAATAGTCCACTTTATTAATTTGAATTAGCAAGAACTAAATTCAATATAAAATCAAAAATCAATATGTCAGATGAAAAATCAGATGAAAGTGATACTTCTGAAGAAATTCCTGAAGAAATTAAAAAAATTGACACTAATGAAAAATATATTGAAGCAAAGCCACAATCAAAATCTAAAATACATGGTCCATCACTTTTTTATGGTGCTGTAATAACAGCAGTAATTGCACTAGTTATAACATTTGGAATGGATTCTACTGTTTTTACAGAGCAAGAAATTATTGAAGAACCAATAATCAAAAATAATAATGACAAAAATATTACTGCTAAAACATTTTTAGAAAATACATCACCTATTTTAGGAAATCCAAATTCACCCATTATATTAGTAGAATTTGGAGATTATCAGTGTCATTTTTGTAATGTATATTTTCAGAATACGGAGCATAAAATTATAGAAAACTTTGTTGATACTGGTAAAGTAAGAATTCTGTTTAAAGATTTTACAATAATTGGACCTGACTCTGTATCTGCAGCACATACTGCTCATTGTGCAAGTGAACAAAAAAAATTCTGGGAATATCATGATACACTTTATAATAATTGGAATGGTGAAAATAATGGTTGGGCATCAAATGATAACTTACTAATATTTGCCAATGAAATTGGTTTGGACATAAATAAATTAAAAGAATGTAATGCTGATGGTAGATACAAATCACTTATAGAAAATAGTAATGATGACGCAAGACTTTTAGGATTAACTGGAACACCTGCATTTTTCATCATATCAAATAATGATGTACAAAAAATTATTGGTGCACAGCCATACGAAGTTTTTGAGAATATTTTTGAAACTATGCTTGAAAAATAAAAATTTTATATATTCTGAGCACTGATCGCCAATTTTTTTCTCTAATGAAGGTGAGTAATTTATTCTAGAAACGTTATATACTCTTTGAGGAAGGCATAGCTATGGCAGCAGGAATTGATGATATTTCGGTATATATTCCAAGATTATATGTAGATGCGTCTGATTTTGCAGAAGCTAGAGGTCTTGATCCTCAAAAATTAGTACGTGGTTTAGGTATATCCAAAATGGCTATTGTTGATGCAAATCAAGATCCTGCTTGTTTAGCTGCAAATGCTTGTTTAAAAATAATGCAAAAAAATAAACTTTCGCCAGAAGATGTAGGAAGATTATACGTTGCAACTGAATCATCTTTAGATGAATCCAAAGCGATGAATTCTTATGTTATTGGAATGTTAGAACAAGTTTACGGTGCAGGTTCATTTCAACACTGTGGAGGAATTGAATGTAAATTTGCATGTGTAAGTGGATCATATGCGTTATATGATAATTCAAATTGGATTCGTGCAGGAGAAGCAGAAGATAAGCATGCATTAGTTGTTGTTTCAGATATTGCAAAATATGATTTAGGTTCTAGTGGTGAAATGACTCAAGGAGGAGGTGCAATTGCAATGTTATTAAATGATAAACCAAGATTATTAGCTTTTGATGCAAAAGTTACATCTACATCAATTAAAAATGAATATGATTTCTACAGGCCATTTGGAAAAGAAACTCCTGTGGTACATGGACAATATTCGAATCTTCTTTATCTAATACAAGTTAAAAATGCATTAGTAGACTATACAAAAAAAGCGATAAAAACTGGATTGATTGAATTGGCAGAAGGCGAAAGTATGTTGGACCATATGGACTACATTAACATGCATTTACCATATAGTAACATGGGTAAGAAAGCATTAGCATATCTTGTACGGCATGAATGGAGAAGTACTCCTAGATGGAATAAAATTATTGAGCAAGTTGGAATGGAAGAGCCCATTCCTAAAGATCCTCGTGGAACAATTGAGTCTATTCTTGCAGATTCAGAATTTATGACAAAAGATCATGAATTCACAAAACGTTTTGCTCAAACAAATGAATATCAAGAAGTGTATGAAAACAAGGTTGCTAGCTCATTAATTGCAACAACAATGATTGGTAATTTGTATACTGCATCACTATATTTAGGATTCAGAAGTTGTTTAGAATTTGAATTTCAGAAAGGTATTGATCTAAATCAAAAAAGATTTGGATTTGCATCATATGGAAGTGGTAGTAGTGCAATGGTATTCAGTGGAGTAATTCAATCAGGTTATAAAGAAATGGTAAAAGATATGAATTTAGAAACTGAAATAGGTGAAAGAAAAAAACTAAGTTTAGATCAATACGAACAATTACACGAGAACAAATTGACGCCTGAAGAATCATTGCTTAGCACAAAAAAGGAATTTATTCTTGAATATGTTGGAAGTAAATCCTCTGATAGAAGAGGGGAAAGAAGATATTCGTTTACAGAATAAATCAACATGGAAGAAATTTCTCCAATTAAGGAAATTTTATATGATGAAATTAAGAAAATTCCAGAAAAACAAATACATGAATTGCTCTATAATGATAAATACGAACAACTAATTAATAATATTCTTACAAACGTATTTCCAAAACTTGATGCTATAGATGGAACAATCTTTGAAAAAATTGGAACACTAACTGAAGGTCTATCCCATTATATTTTTACTGAAATGCTAATTCCTACACAACGAAAGATAATTCATGAAAGTATTGATATTGATATTATAATTCCAAATAAAAAAAACCTAAAAACTAATCCTAAAAATGTGATTATAATTTATTTTGCTAAAATTAATGATTATGAATGCATTCAAAAAAAGATTAATGATTTAAAAAAAATTCAACCATATGAAAATAATATTTGGGTTGTTTCATATATGAAAGTAGATGTTTTGTGTAAAAACTACATACTAAATCAAAATAAAAATACATTTTCAAATTTATTTAAAAATATAAAAAAATTAATGAAAAATAATAAAGATAATGAATTAAAAATCTTTAAAACCTAAATTAGATAGATTTGTGTTCTTCTTAAAATTTTTAAAATATTCTTCAAAAGAGAAATTTTCAATATATGGCATTGTTGCTAATATAGGCTTGGATGTTAATTGTTCAATCTGAGTTGATAAATTTTCTATTGTATACCCTTCTTTTGTAATTTGATTAATAATAAAACCAGACATAGGAATATCTAATCTTCTACACGAATCAAATGTGAGCAACGTATGATTAACACTTCCAGTTTTTGAATTTGTTACTATAAGAGTCTCTAAATCTAGTTTTTTAATTAAATCAATAAGAAAAAAATTGTTTAAAATTGGAGTGAGTATTCCTCCTATACCTTCAACCAAAACAAGATCATGTTTTGATGACAGTTCATTAAATGCGTCATAAATTAATGAAAGATCAATGTCAACATTAAGCTGTCTTGAAGCATCAAATGGCGAAGAAGGTATTTCAAAAAAATATGGATTTACAGTCTCAGCTTTATCTGATACGCCTGAATATTCAATTAAAATTTTTACATCATCTGAAATACCACCTGAACTGGCATCTACACCGCTAGCAAATGGTTTCATTACACCGACATCAATATTTTGCTCATGCATTAATCGTGCAATAGAAGATGTGACGCATGTTTTTCCAACATCAGTGTCAGTACCTGTAATAAATATAGATTTCATTTTAAACTAGATGTAACTCCTTTGATAGTTTCTAGCGTTCCATCTATTAATAGATTAATTTCATTTCTAGAAATTGATAATGGTGGTACAAGCATTACAATATTACCTAATGTTCTGAAATAGACATTATGTTTTCTTCCTTCTTCAAATACAATCTTATTTATTGATCTTTTAGTTTTCAATGGAATTTTCTTTCTTTTATTCTCAACCAATTCAATGCCCATAACCATTCCTTTAGTTCTCACATCTCCAACTAGATCTAGTTCATGAAACTCATTCATTCGATCCTGAAAAATTTTTGCGGTTTTTTGTATTTTCTGAATTAAATTATATTTTTTATATAAATTCAAATTTGTCAATGATAATGAAGCCGCAATTGGGTTTCCAGTGTATGTGTGACCATGAAAAAGATGTTTCATCTCATAAAAATTATCAAGAAATGAATCATAAATTTTTTTTGTAGTTAATGTAGCTGCAAAAGTCAAATATCCACCAGTAAGCATTTTTCCAAATGACACAATATCTGGTCTAGAATGCTGTGATTCATATTCAATCATAGAACCTAATCTGCCAAAACCTGTTGCAATTTCATCTAAAACAAATAAAACATCATTTTTTTTACAGATTTTACTTATTTGTTTTTGAAAATCTTTTGGGTAAATTATTACCCCTCCAGCCATTTGAGCCCCACTCTCCATTATGAATGCAGCAATGGAATTATCAGTTGACAATCTTTTTTCAATTTTTTCTAAACAAAGATTCTGATAATCAGAGATTGTATAATTTTTTGGCAGTCTATACTTGTTTGGAACTGGAAATTTAATACTAGAAAATAGTTTAGATTTGAATCTTGAAAAAAATTCTGGAACATAACCAACTGACATTGAACCAAATGTATCACCATGATAGCCATTTTCTAATGTAGCAATTTTTGTTTTGTTTATGCCTAGATTATTCCAATATTGTAATGCGATTTTAATCGAAATTTCCATGGCAGTTGAACCGTTATCTGAAAAAAACACATGATTCATTCCTGGAGATATATTTACTAGTTTATCCGCCAATTTTTCAGATGGGGCATTTGTAAGATTAAACATGGATGAATGTTGTAGATTTTTTGTTTGCTTTACAATAGAATTAACTAATTCTTTTTTTGAATGTCCCCAAACATTACACCACATACTTGCCACTCCATCAAGCAGTTTATTTCCTCGATTGTCAAATAACCATACACCGTTTGCGTGAGAAATTTCTGGAAAATCATTCCATTCTGTCATTTGTGTATTAGGATGCCAAATATGACTTTTCATGAAAATACTTCATTAGTATTATTATAATAGTTAACTAGGAAAAAATTAATGGTTAACGCTTAATTATAGAAATAAATTAAAAAAAATAATGATTTCTCAAGAGCAAGTAATTGAGGATTGTAAGAAAAAAGTTTTAGATGATGATAATATCACAGAAGATGAGATTGATACACTATTCAATTTGGATGATAATTTTCTCAAGAATCTATCTGATGCAGCAAATGAAATTACTAGATTTTTTCAAGGAAAAAAAGTTGATGTAGAACAATTAACTAACATAAAGAAAAATTTCTGCAGTGAAGATTGCTCATTTTGTAGTCAATCTGCGTTTTTTAATACTAAAATTGATAATTATAAACTCCAACCATCAAAAGAAATTCTCAAGCAAGCAAGAGATGCCAAAAATAATGGGGCTGATTCATTCTGTCTTGTTGCAGCATGGAGAGAACCATCAAATGATGATTTTGAAAATGTCTGCAATATAATTAAAGAAATTAATTTAAAAATTGGAATAAATATAGAGTGTAGTTTAGGTTTTTTAACTTCTGAGCAAGCAAGCAAATTAAAAAAATTAAATGTAAAAAGATATAATCATAATCTAGAAACATGTAGATCAAAATTTCCTGAAATATGTACTACACACAGTTTTGATGACCGACTGAAAACACTAAAAATAGCAAGACATGCTGGATTAGAACTTTGTACTGGTGGAATAATAGGTATGGGCGAAACTAGAAATCAGAGAAAAGAGTTTGTTATACAGATTGCAGAATTAAATCCTGAAGAAGTTACAATTAATCTACTAGTTCCATTTCCAGGAACACCGTTAGAAATTCAAAAACAATTAGAAATAGAAGAAATACTAAGAGTGTTTGCAATTTTACGTTTTTTACTTCCAAAATCAATAATAAAAATTTCTGGAGGTAGAGAAGTCAATCTTAATGATGATGGAAAAGAACTACTTCTAAGTGGTGCAAATGGAATAATTAGTTCTGGTTACTTAACACTTGGAGGTAATTCTATGAATAAAGATACAGAAATGATAAAAGAGATTAATCTTGAAATATAGACTAAATTTTGTTAATTCTGAATTAAACAAATTAAAAAAAAATAATCTATTAAGGGAATTGCAAGATACCACAGTAGAAAAACAATTCATATATAAAAAAAATCAAAAATTACTGAATTTATCATCTAATGATTATTTGGGATTAAATGTAGGAAATTTTCAGTTTAAACAATTTCAATCAAGTTCACGATCAGTTACAGGTAATGATACTAAATTCTCTGAGCTAGAAAAAAAAATATCTGCCCATAAATCACAAGAAAAAACACTGGTTTATCCAACTGGGTATATGGCAAATTTAGGAGCAATTACTGCAATAATAGAAAAAAAAGATACAATCTTCAGTGATGAATTGAATCATGCAAGCATTATAGAAGCATGTAGATTAACAAATGCGAAAATCAAAATTTACAAACATAACGATATGAAAAATTTAGAATCAAAAATAAAAAAAACAACTGGTAAAAAATTCATTATAACTGAAGGCGTATTTAGTATGGATGGAGATACTGCAAATCTAAAAGAAATGACTGACATATCGTCAAAATATAATGCTATAACAATTTTAGATGATGCACATGGAGATTTTGTATTTGGAAGTGATGGAAAAGGCACTGCCAATAAACTTGGAGTAAGCAAGAAAATTGATCTATACATAAGCAGTTTAAGTAAAGGATTGGGGAGTTTTGGAGGATATGTATCATCACAGCGAAATATCATTGAATTATGCATTAATCGTTCAAAATCATTTATCTATACATCAGCGTTACCAGCGTCCATTATTGAATTCACCTTGAAAAGATTCAATTCAAACAGAGAAATAAGAAGGAAAAAACTCTGGAATAATATTAGATTATTTCATAATGGATTAAAACAAATTGGGTGTGATGTAAAATCAGATAGTCAAATAGTTCCAATAATCATTGGAGAATCAAAAAAAACGCTTGATGTTGGAAAATTTATGTTAAAAAATGGTATTTTTGTTCAACCGATTCGTTTCCCTACTGTTAAAAAGAATAGTGCACGAATAAGATTTTCAATAACAGCATGGCATACTAAAAAGCAAATCAATGACACACTTTCAATATTAGAAAAATGTAATAAGAAATTTAAAATATTTTGATTATCTGTGAGCGTCAAAGCCAAATGGACCAGCAGGTGAACCTACAATTGCAGCAATTGCAACAACTATGGCCAATGCAATGCCAACACCAATTAATCTTGTATTCATAATATACGCAAAATGTGCCTTAGATAAAAAGTAACTGTATGTTTAAACAAGATTATTAATTCAAAAATCAAATATAATTATGAATGAAGTTACAGTTTTTATTGCAATAATTGCTGGTTTAGGATCGTTTTTTGCACCATGTATTCTTCCAATAGTTCCGGCATTTTTAGCATATATTTCAGGAACTACAATCTCCAGTTTGTCTAAATCAGAAGATCAGTCAAAAGTTTTAATCAATAAATCTAATGTCATGTTAAATACGGTATTTTTTGTTTTAGGATTTTCAATAGTTTTTTCTATATTAGGAGTTACAATAAATTCAGTTTTTACCTCCTCAGCAATGGATATTGTTTCAAATTTTACTCAAATTGGGGGAATAATTATTATTGGATTTGGTATGTACATGTTGCTAAGTACTAAAATTAAGAAACTAAATTTTGAAAAGAAAATTTTCCCTAGAAGTTCAGGCGTAAGTTTTCCATTATCGTTTATCTTTGGTCTAGCATTTGCAGGTGGATGGACCCCATGTGTTGGACCAATTTTAGGTACAATACTAACACTTGCAGCAACAACACCCAGCGTAGCATTCAATCTTCTTCTTGCATATTCATTAGGATTAGGCATACCATTTCTCATAATGGGAGGTTTGATTACACAATCAACAAAATTTGTTGCACGAATAAGCAAATATCTAAAATATACCACACTGATATTAGGCTCATTTATTATCATTTTGGGTATTCTTGTTTTTACAAATCAATTATCAATGATGGCAAGTTTTCCATTTCTAAATAATATATTAATGCTGGAATAAAATATGAAATCCGAAATTAAAACTGCAGTAATTCTAAGTATAGTAATTATAGTTGGAGTTTCATTATTGTATATATTTTATACAGAAATTGATTTAAAAAAAAATACAACTAATGAAATGAAAGTTGAGGACAAAAAACAACTAAAAAAATCACCAGAACTGTATGGAATAAAAGGATACATAAATACATCAGACTATGAATTCAAAAATTTAATTCGTGATAACGTTGTACTGTATGATTTTTGGACATATAGCTGTATAAATTGTATCAGAACACTTCCATACATTACAGCATGGGATGAAAAATATCGTGAGCAAGGATTAGTAATTATTGGAATACATACACCGGAATTTGAATTTGAAAAAGATAAAGAAAATGTCATTGAAGCAGTAAAAAAATTTGGCATAAATTATCCAGTTGTATTAGACAATGATAAAGAAATCTGGAATGAATTTGAGAATAGATACTGGCCTAGAAAATACATTGCTGATCATGAGGGATATATTAGATTTGATCATATTGGTGAAGGTGCGTATAAAGAAACAGAAAAAGTTATTCAGGAATTATTGCAAGAACGATTACAAAAAAATGGTCAGCCAATTAACACTACAGATGTAGTTGATATTGATGAGTATGTACATTCGTCTTTAAGAACACCTGAATTATATTTTGGTTATAAATTTGCCACTGGTAGAGATCAGTTAGGAAATAATGAAGGCTTTAGAAATAATGAAATAGTTAACTATCAACTTCCAGAGGAACTTAGAAAGCATTATTTCTATTTGGATGGTAAATGGAAAAATAATCAAGATAGTATGAAACTTGTTTCAAATACAGGAAAAATTATTTTAGAATATCATGCAAAACAAGTTAACATAGTTGCAGATGGTAATGCAGAACTAGAAATCTTAATTGATGGTAATCAAGTTTCAGAAAAAATTGCGGGATCAGATATAGAACTAAGTAAAATTAGAATAGTAGAACCAAGATTATACAATATTATAGAAACTCCAAATGGGCAAACACATACTATTACAATTAATGTAAATAATTCAGATTTTGAGATTTTTACATTCACATTTGGTTGAAAAATGATTGTTTATGAATAGAATTAGAAATGTTGTAACAAAAATTGTCCAATTAGATCATTTTTTTTTAGTTTGAATAAGAAAAACCAATTTCAAAAGTAAACTCTAATGGTATCATTATCTGACAAATGGAATATACTAAAAAATGGTGATGCATTATCACAGAAATTCATGGGTAAAGTAAAACCTGAAGCACCACTAAAAAATAGAATAGATACAGCTCAAAAAAAATTACAACTACAAATTTCCAGGTTAGGAGAAATTGATACCAAATTAAAAAGTAAACATGATGCTATATTTGAAAAGATTGTAAATGCAAAAAAATCTAATAATGAAACATATGCAAAAGTCTATGCAAATGAATTAGCTGAACTTAGAAAAATGAAAAATATGGTTGGAAATGCAAAATTATCCATGGAGCAGGTTCAACTTAGATTAAACACAGTTTCAGAACTTGGTGACGTTGTAGTTACATTAAGTCCATGCATGTCATTGATAAAAGGTCTTAGTACATCATTAGGTGA
>CAYVQV010000006.1:0-26109 GCA_964454035.1 uncultured Candidatus Nitrosopelagicus sp.
TTCCACGTGTTACAACTGCCCAAACAGTGGATATTGGAGTGCCTATACAACTAATTACTTTACAACTTGTTGGAACAGTTTGAGCTAGATTTGGATTGTTAAAATTACCAATTACCCACACACGTGGTATTGATTTCATCAATTTGATGTATCTATCCTCAACAAATTTGTACCTACTTTCATCTTCAAATGAGGCTAGTAATGGATATTTGTGCTTGGCGGCATAGTTTTCAACCATAATGCTTAGTGCAAAGAGATCAGCCCTATCTGCTCTGAAATTTAAATATCCACTGTCCTGGAAATCTTGGAAATTCCATTTTGTGAAAATCTCATCACCTTGTTCTGGAACGTCTCTTTTTTCAGGAAATTTTTCCCAAACAGTTTCTACAATGCTGTCATTTAGTAATGTCATAATCATATTTACAACTAAGAATATTTAATGGAATCTAAAATGGTTATAATTTTAATTTATGAAATTTCTTTGTCAAGTTTTCGAAGTTCTTTAAGATTAACAATTTCGACATTTCGTGAAAATGTAACTAATGTTGAAAATTTTGGTTTAGCATTCTTACCAAGGCGCAGAATCAACTTTCCTCTATGTTTAATTTCTAAGGTGATATCTTCTTTACTTAACATTTTTGCCAAATCTTTTGCTTCTGTTAATTGTTTTAACAAACTCATATTTCCTGGTATTTTTGTTGGCAGATCTATTATATCAAGCGTTCTTGTATTGCCTTTTGAATCAAATTCAATTGCAGTTTTTTCATTGTTGGCAATAGTGAGTTGTCCACTTTTAAGGTATATTAAAAAATTGGCAGGAAGATTTGATTTCATTTTGGATATTCCTGTTTATTTGGTTGTTATTGTTAGGCCGCCTGTTAATATTACAGTTCCAGTTGGAATTTTCTTACCGTTTCGTTCAACTGTACCAGCCATTTCTAGTTTATCGAACTTGTAGGTAATTGCTGCATGTTTTGCAGTTAGTTTATCAAAAACTTCTGCTAACAAACTTGCCCATTCTTGTTCTTCTGTCATATCTAGTTTAATTGAATTAGAATATAAAACCCAATTGTTGTTTTGCAGTTAGTGTCAAGTTATGCATTAGATCGTTAAATTTTACCACCATGCTAATCATAGTGCATAAATCATATATATTGTGTTAGCACCAGTTGGTTTAATGAGTGGAATACAACTACCAACCAAGACAGGTCTTGCAAAGGCCGGAATAGGAGCGGGTCTAGTCGCAGGTTTTGCTTTATTTTCTTCGTTTTTTGCAATAGATCAGATGCTAGATATTCCTACAGGAACATTCTACAAAACAATTGGAATAACAATGGGCGTAGATGAATTCTCTGGAATCGCACTAGGATTTATGGCCCATATGGGGGTCGCTGCATTAATTGGTGCTATGTACTTGTTGGCTTCAAACATATGGAGATTTTTTAGATTGGTGACTGTACCAAAGGCAATTATGACTGGTGTGTTAACTGGACTTATCGTCTTTACACTAGCATTTTTACCAATTCACATGTTTGTTATGACTCCAATAATGGAAGTAGAATTAATCATTACAGACGTATCTGATTTTGATTTGGAAGAACAAGAGGCTTTGGCTACGTTGTTGTTTAATAGTGATAAAATCTATTATCATGCCTTAATTCTCCATGTAATTTTTGGAGCAATTATGGGACTTATGGGAGGTTTCATCCTAAACGAAGACTATTCAAAGGTGGAGAGAATTGGTGGATTCTGGTAACACAGTAACCCCTGCCGGTTTTGGTCCAGGTGCAGACATAGAAAAACTCTATGATGATTTTTTGAATAGTATTGCTGCAGCACATCCTAAAGTCAACAAGAATTTGTTAGTGAAGATAATGGCCTTGGAGAGAAAGTTTCCAGATAGTCTTCCTCATGTACATCTAGAAATTGCCTTTAAGGAAGGAATAGACATAGAGCATCCAAAATATGACATAAGCGAAAAACATCATGTCCAAGTTGCAATACACCGGTGGGAAAAAACAAAACTTATTGTAACTGGCTTAATGAATGTCAGTACCGTTACAGAAATAGCAAGTCATCAATCTGTTATATCTATAATTGGTTCTGCAAGCGCTGCATATTACTAGACAATTTTTATTTTTTTTATTATACTAAATCATTCTTTTAAAATAGTTAGCACTATTTAATTAAATTAACACTAGAAATATATATGATGATTGATAAAAGATATCATGGGAGCATCATGTAAAGGAATTTGCATTCAAATGAAACATAGTTCAATACCAAACTCAAAAAAATATGAATTAGGTTTGAAACGATGCAGTTGGTGTGAAGTATTCATGGCTACTGAAGAAATTCGTTGCCCATGTTGTAAGATGATTCTAAGAACAAAATCAAGGAATAAGAAAAAATTACTTTCCAGGAACAATACTGATAATTCAACTGATACAAATTTTTCAATTGCATAGAATTAATTCACGAGTAGGAATGTTTCATTGAATAACAAACCAGTAGTAATTATTGGAGCAGGAATAGGAGGGCTATCAACAGGCTTACTTCTTGCAAATAAAGGCATCAATGTAAAGATCTTTGAGAAACATAAGAAAGTAGGAGGAAGAACTTCTTCAATTACATACAAAAATCATATCTTAGATAATGGCTTTCATATAATGCCATTCTATAAAAAATCAGCAATTTATGAAGTAATGAAAGAGGTCAATATAGCATCAAAATTGAAATTATCCATAGTAAGCGATATAGAATTTTATGATGGCACTAGATTTCATAAATACCCTAAGGGCATTCTGGATATTCTTCAAATGTCATTAATTCCATTCAAAAGTCGACTATCATTACTTAAAATTTTATTACCAATGGCCTTTACAAGTATGGAAAAAACAGAGGAACTTGATAAGATACCGCTTACTGAGATTACAAAAAAATTAGATTATCATTCAAAACGTTTCTTTGATGCAGTTTGCATGTTAGCATTCGCTGATACCACAGATCATATATCACTTGGTGAATTTGCAAGAACAATAATTCGTGCAAATCCATTCAAAGGTGGAACCAGTGAATTTGCTTACCCTGACATGGGTGGTTATGATAGAATATCTCAAGTTATGGCAGATTACATAATAGAAAAGAAATCTAAAATCAACTTGGGCACATCAATTAAAAAAATTTCAATATTAGATGGTAAAGTTATTGGTGTAATACTAACTGATGATACATTCATAGAAACTGACTGTGTAGTGGTTTCATTTCCTGCATATCATGCAATAAATCAATTATTTGATGATGGAATATTTGATAAAGAATTCATCAATCAGACTAATAGACTCAACAAGACAACATCTGTTGTAGAGGTTCATTTTGCCCTATCGAAACAAATTGATTCTAGACAAGTTGTATTTCCAGTAGGAAAGGACTATGTATCAAAAGGAATTTTCTTCATTTCAAATATCACACCATCTGTTTCTCCTTCTGGAGAACATTTGTTGATTGTAGGTACACCAGTAAAACCAGAAGAAACTGAAGATCAAGTACGAATTAAAGAAATTGTAAAACAGATGAAGTTCGAACTCTCTGAAATATATGATGATTTTAGTTCCTCATTACTCTGGGAGCGTGCAATGGCATGGAAACTTGTTGAGGCAGTAGTTAAAGAACCAGGATTAGTTTGGAAAAATAAAATGCCTCATTCGGTTGAAAATGTACAAGGGTTATTTTTCGTTGGTGATTCTACTATAAGTTATGGTATAGGAACTGATTCTGCCGCACATAGTTCAATTTTGGCACATCCACAAATTATGGAACATTTATCTAAATAATTAATTGTTTTTTGAATTATTCTTAGCATAATCCACAAATTCATTCATCACATTATTCATCTGTGTTTGAATTTTTCTTTTTGCAAAATATCCTAATATTTTCAAACTTCCATGTAACATGAAATTTACTCTTATTGTAATTTTAGTTTGATTCCCCATTTTCTCATATGTTTCATCAAAAATACTTCCTTTAGCCAGTCCATCAAGCATTGTCACTATGTGTCGATCTGGTTTTATTTTAATATGTTCAGTCAAAACCGTAGTAGTTTTATTCAAAAAATTTATTGTCTCAAGTATTTTTGTACTGTTTTTATTCACTTCAACTATCTCTAGTTTTTTAAAATATTTTGGAAGTATTTTTGTAAACTCGATGTAATTTGTACTTATTTTAAAAATTAAATCTCTCTGTATATTGACAGTCTTTGTAAATTGAAATTTTGTCATACATTATTTTTCTTTTTTTAATAATTAATATTATTGAAAAATCATATCAGTTAGCACTATAAAAAAAAATAGGCACGTGCTTTATATATTATTTTTATGGCAAAAAGTTATTGAAAAGGATTCTAGGTTTAATGACAGGCATTTTTCTCATAACTGCATTTTTTGGATATGCTGATGGTGCTAGTGTACCAGATTGGGTAAAGAATAATGCAGGTTGGTGGTCTAGCGGTCAAATAGATGATCAGGCATTTGTTTCTGGCATGCAATTTCTAATTGAAGAAGGAATAATCACCGTGCCATCCACCACACGTAGTGCATCAACTTCTGATAGTATACCAGCCTGGGTGAAGAATACAGCCGGTTGGTGGTCAAATGATGAAATTTCAGAAAATGATTTCCTCAACGGTATTCAATATTTGATAAAAACTGGAATTATGAGTGTAAGTGCAGGTGCAGTAGGTGATGATATGAATCAGCCATCACAGTATCAGCCACCAGTATCTGAATCTACAAGTAGTGTTAACAAAACTGGTGATAATTCATTAGATCAATTACTTGTAGTATGTCAAAGTGAAGAAAATCCAAGATTAATTAGAGATTGTGAAAAGGCTATAAAAGAAGATTACAAACTTAAACAATACAAATCTAACAGTGCATCATTTCAAGTAGGTCCAATTACATATTATTATGCACCAGATTGGCAGGAAGAAACTAAAGGTGTTCTAAAGCAGTACAATAATATTTCTTATACTGCCACTGGACAAGCTCTACTTAATCTCAAACTTTTAGCTGAAAATACAGGTTCATCTGGTAATGTAACAATGACGTGTACCAGTCCATCTCTCTGTAACTATAACGTGTGGGATGGTGGTCATAAATGGGTTAACTCTGGTTCAGACTTTACATCAGGTAATGTAGTTCTTAAAGAAGGACAAAATAGATTTCTAAATATTTTGTGGGGACCTGCAATAGGTTATGGCAGCTATGAGGATTTTTTGTATGATAGTGGAAAAGACTATACATTAAGGATTCAAGAACCATTTGGAAGTCTTGACCTACCCTTGAATTTAGTGGTAGTTCCATAGAATAAACATTAAACCAATATTATGACTGATATAATTTGGGGAACTGTAACAAATGTAATTTCAAATAATAAATTTGAAATTAATGTAACCCATAGAAAAGATGAGAATACAGATAATTATGCTGATAAGGAAATAGTTATTTTTAATGAAATTGACATAATGAGTTTGCCAGCAGAACCTAGTTTACGAACAATTTTACAAATTGAAGATGCCATAAAAGACAAATTCATCAAATGTGAAATTATAACACGATCTGATGATAAGACATTGAACTGTAACGTCTTTCATTCAGGTGCAGGTGGTTATTAATTGAAAGATAGTTGGGCACCAATTTATCTTGATAAAAATGAAAAATTTGAATTTATTGATGAATTAATTACTGGAAAAATTCCAGCATTAATTCTTAAAAAAGCATTTTCGCTAAATTTGTGTAAAAAAATCACTGAAAAAATTTTAGATTTTAATCATATTTCTAGTGGTCCAGGAATTGATAAGAAAATAGGTGAATCTCTAAATTCATTTATTAATCAAAAGGACATATATTTTGAAAAAACTAAATTTGTAGACAATAAACTTGAAGAGTATTTTCTTCATATTGAAGATCCAAGAGTATCAATGCAGTATTTACTGTCATTGATATTTGCAAAGAATACTATACTTGCTAAAGAAAATAACTCAAATTATTCTAAGGGGGTTTTTAGGTTTCATGATTCTAATGAATCGTTCAACGTTCACAGAGATTCTGCACATTATGAAGCCACGGATTATAGTGTCTCAAATTTTCCTTTACAATTCTCTGCGGTGTTACATTTACAACAAGCAGAATGTGGTGGTGAACTAATTTTATATAGAAAAATTTGGGAAAAAGATGATGAAAAATATAGATCACCATATTTTGGTTACTCGGAAAACGTCATCAATAAAATAGAATCTATAAAAATTAAACCAGAAACAGGCGATATAGTGATTATTAATCCAATTCACTATCATAAAATTTCTAAAATTAAAGGAAAATATGATAGAATAAGTGTAGGATTCTTTTTTGCACCAACTGTTGATGATACGCTAGTATGTTGGGCCTAAATTAATTAACAAATATTTCTATTGTATCATATTTGTTTTTAGTTTTAATCAGGTCATCTAGAATTTTATCCGATTCAACCTCTATATTTTTTGTTGAATTTTGAATTTGAGGTCTATATTCAGTGTATACCCCAACTTTCCCTGAGAAACGCACAAGGTGTGATTCATTCATAATTCCAAGTATGTTAAATGGTAGTTTGATACTTTCTATATTTTTTAACGGTTTAATGATGATCTTGAATTTTTCATCATGAAAAATTGCATTTCCATATAGATTATCTTTCTTTTTAGCAGTAAATTTTATTTCAAATTTTATTGGCGGTTTAGGTTTTTCCACAAATCAGATAATTTTTCTGAATATATAATCAAAAAATGATTGAATTACTGTTAGCACTATGATTTTCTACGTTATATTATCTAATCAAGTAATAGCAATATGAATAAAAAAATTCTAGCACCCATTTTGATAATTACAATATTACTATTCATTCCCTCAACAGCATTTTCTCATAAACTCATTCCTACAAATGGAACAAATGACTCACTTGAAAATAGCTTAGAGATTAGTGATCATAAGGTATCATGGGCTATGTATGAAGAGATTGATGGTAATCAATTGTATTATACGTTTAATGGAAAAAAAGGTGATATGTTCTTCGCTAGTATTGTAATTCCTAAAATTGATAATCTTGAAAATTTTTCTCCCTCACTTGCATTCATTGGTTATGAATCACATTTAGAATTAATTCAAGAATATGAAATTAATAATTCAAATCAAAATTTTCCTTTCCCTTTACCTGAAGGATTAATTGCATATGTTTTTGATTATTCTGGTTCTTTTCCTTCAAAGGAATTCTATGAACCGTTTGGACAAATAACGTATTGGGAAAGACAAGATGTAACATTTGATTTACCTGCTGATGGAACTTATTATTTATCCATTTTTGACAAAAATTCAAATTCTGGAAAATATGCGTTAGCTGTAGGAACAATTGAAGATTTTTCGGGTTATGACTTTTTTACGTTGCTACCTTATTCATGGTTTGAATCAAAATTGTTTGTTAATGATTATGTTTCGCTGTTTATTGTAATTGTAATAATTATAGCAATTTTGTCTATTGTTGGATTTTTAATCTATAGAAAAATCAAAATCATACTATAATTAAATAACTCTTTTATTTGAGATTTTTTTGATAGAATCATGAAGGTTTGTGCTGGTAGAGGAACTTCATACCTAAACGGTAATTCATATGAAGATTGTAAAAAAATTGCAGAATCAATTAATACTAAACTAAAACCTGAAATTCAAAAAAATGGTAGTTTTACATGGTCTGAATTGCTAGTGGAGGTAGAGCATGATGAATTGATTTACAAATTAGTTCTAAAGTATTTACGTCGTGATGGCTTTGATATAGGAAATAACAAAAATCCTAAGATAACTTTAGTGATTTAATTTTTATTTTGTGCACTTAGTATTTTTCTTGATATTATAAATGGAGTTAATATCAAAATTGGTATAGTTATTGCGATAAACAAGGTTTGTAGTTCTGTTATTGCAATTGTAAATACTACTGCACTAGTTGCACCTACAAACAGCGAAAGAAATGACCCAACACATGTTGGACATGCAATAAATAGCCCGGTAGTCGCTCCTATACCACCTAAGCCACCTGATTTTTTTGTAATAGAAATAGCATTTACTGCCAATGCTGTATTCATTGCAACAAGATATGATACAGTGATTTGTAACACTAGATTAATTGGAATTACTTGTATTCCAATATGTTCAGTCATATATGCAATAAATTTTGGTACATATCCTAGAGGACCACAACATGGCGTAATATGTGCAGATGGGATTTCTGCTCCATAATGATATGAGAAAATTACTTCTGGTTGGTAGACCAGAATTCCTGACGTCATAGAAAAGAAAAGTCCGTATAGTACGAATGTTATGATGAATATTTTCATTGATTTAGAACTAATTGTTGAATTACAGATCATTGATAATACATTTTGATTTCCTGTGGCAGCAATTCTTTTTTGATATCTTCGTAAACCTATTCCAATTACACCAAATGATATTGTAAATAATACATAAAATGCAATACCTAGTCTTTCGATGGAATCTATTGCATCAGGTGTAATTCCAGGATTTTCAAATCTTGCATAAATAATAAATAAAATTGCAATTGAAACAAAACCTAAAGTTATCAGTTTTTTGTCATTATGACTACCTGAGGCAGTCTTTGGTTTCATATGGGATCTTTTTGTTTGTTCAATATATTTTTAAGAAATTGAATATACCTTTGATTAAGTTGAAAATTGATGAAGATCAGGATCTAGATTATGACGTAGTGAGAATTACAAACATTGGATTTGTTGATCCATATGGAAATGAAGGTTTAATTGTTTTAAGAGATGATGATAACAAAGAATTTCATATGCGTGCGTTTTCGGGTGAGGTATCACGTCATATTGCAAGTTTTATTGATGGTGACCATGATTCTGTTCCAACTATATACAAAATGTTAGAAGATATTTGTGAACAGAATGAACAAGTGCTTGTTAAAGTAAAAATCTATGATAGTGGTGATGCACTACGTGCAAATTTGTATCTATCTGGAAAAAAAGATTTGGTGCTTAGAAATTATAGAGCATCAGACGCAGTTGCATTAGCTGTATTTTATAATATTCCAATTTTAGTTAGAAAAACTTTATTGCAAGACATCATAGAAAATCCACCTAAGTAACTATCTCACTTAATCTATCTTCATCTACTGCCTTGTTAATTTCCATAGCAATTCTTCTTCCAATTCCAAATGTTGTACCATATTGGTATTTTGTGTATGGACTTGTTGTAGCAACAATTGGGTTACCTGGCACACGTAATGATACATCATATACTATCATTTCAAGATCTTTTGTTATTACACTTTGTAGTGAAAATGGGCCAATTATTCCAGGCGAATATTCTTTTTTTACTGCTCTGACAAATTTATCTCCCATCTTGAATACTTTCTCCAATAATGATTCTCTAATACTTGCTGGTGTGTGTCCAACCTCGATGTTTTGTAATGGAATGTCCATCTCTAATTGTTGTTTTGCAGGAAGTGCATTGTAATCATGAATATTTGTTTGTAGACGTCTTTCAATTCCTATGAAATCTACCTGATCCGAAATTGGTGTGTGAAAGAAATTAAAATTTAGATATGTCCCTATAGCCAATTCCTCGATACTTGCCATTTCCAAATCCTTTCTTGCAATTATTCCTTTTTTGATCTTCTCTTCAGATTTTTCTTTATAATCAGTATATGATGTTACAGTAAAAAATGCGCGTTCTAGCTTTCTATTCTTTTCCATGACTTTTACAATTGCTGGTTTATTGATCGATTTTGGATTCTCAAATATTTTTGGATATTTGACTCCTGCTTTTTTTAATAAATAATACTGATTTCTTTTATTCTCTCGTTCTTCAGCCTGAAACAGTTTTCTGTTTCCAAATATTGGGACTTTTAGCTTGTTTTCTAATATGTCATAACCAAGATATGCTGTAAGTGAGCGATGTGGAACAATGAGTGTATTCGTATCTAGTAATTTTTTTTGATTGTTTATTGTTGCAATATCTTTGAATTTTTTTAAAATCATTATTTCATCAGCAATTCTACTAAATCGTTGATATGGAATTTCTCTACCTTTTTGGCAAAAAACAACAGTGTTCAAATTTTCATCTTTTGCACCATCCATTACTTCAAGAGCTGAGTGACTGCCAAGAACTCCTATACGAAGATCAGAATAATTATTAACAATTTTTTGCATTTCTGACCTTTTTATCATGTTTTGTTAAAACGTACACCATATTTTAAATGATTGAGATTTTTTACATCCAAAAGTATTATTTTTACATGTAGGATAAATGATAATAATATGAATACAGAAATGGTTTTAGTTGGAATTATTTTATTTTCAGGAATGACTGCAGGAGCAGTTAAAATTTGGCTAAATAAAAGAAAAGAGAATATTGATAATAATATAGCAGATGACACTCAAGCGTAATTTTATGATCTTCTTTAATATATTGTAAAAAATTTAAGATCTATTACATGCGATTAGTAATTGGGATTACTGGAAGTACTGGAGTTATTTATGGTGTAAGAATGCTTGAAGTTTTAAAAGATGCAGGAATTGAAACACATCTAATAATGTCTGAATGGGCACAAAAATGTATTTCAATGGAAACAAAACATGACATTGAATATGTTAAATCTCTTGCTTCAACTGTTTCAGATGAAAAAAATATGGCTGCAAGTGTTTCAAGTGGAACTCATAAAATTGATGGTATGATTGTAATCCCTTGTAGTATGAAAACATTATCAAGCATTGCAAATGGATATGATGAAACGTTAGTAGCTAGAGCTGGTGGTGTAACATTAAAAGAATCAAGAAAATTGGTTTTAGTTGCAAGAGAAACACCATTAACTGCAATAAATCTTGAAAATATGCTTAAACTAGCAAGATTGGGAGTTGTAATAATGCCTCCTGTAACCGAGTTTTATACAAATCCAACATCAATTGATGCAATGATTGACCATATTGTGGGAAAGTGTTTAGATCAGTTTGACATAGAACATAATCTATTTACCCGTTGGGGCTCATCTTAAGTAAAAAATTTACATCGGACTCAATAATCTTTGTTATGTCAAAAATTAATTTTGAAAAAATGATAAATGCTAATATGCAAAAAACATTTGATATACTTGTAGATTTTAGAAATTTTGAAAAAATTCTACCAGAATATTATTCATCAATTACTCCAAAATCTATAAGAGACGAAAGTTCATTGGTTGTAGAGCATCTACATTTATCAGGTAATGAGTTTGTAATAATGGCTAAACATTTCAGTAAGCCTCCAAATTTACATGAAACTCGTGTAGTTGGAGGGGACATAAAAGGAAGTTATATTATAGAAAAGATTTCTCAAAGTGAGCAGAAAACAAAGTTAGTTGTAGACGCTGAAATAGTATCTACAAAAGGAATAAAAAATATTTTCAAGAAACATGACTATGAAACTGAATTAAAAAATATGTATCAAGAATTTATTAATGTTATTGAAGAGTGATTATTCTTTAGTATCTTTGAATTCTTTTAGTTCTTTATCTGCTTCAATTTCCCCTTTCTTGTATTCGCCTTTTGCTTTACCGAAAGTTTTTGCCAATTCTGGAATTTTCTTTGCTCCAAATAACAGTACGCCTGCTATCACAATTACAATTATCCATTCGCTTCCGCCTGGAATGAAATTGAATAGATTCTCAATCATAATTCATCTAGTGATAAATTCTCATTTAAGTCTTGAGTGTCTGTCTTTCGTGTCTTTCTGTAACAATCATGCCTGCAAAATATAATGCAATCATTGGTAGTGATATAAACCACATTGTAACTCCACTCCCATCTGGTGTAATTACTGCACCAAAAATTACTATAGCAACAATTGCATATCTCAAATTTCGTCTCCAAAATTTAGCATCTACCAAACCTGATAGACTAACTGCGTACATTATTAGTGGTAATTGAAATGAAATTCCAAATGCTAGTAAGAACTGTAAAACAAATGTTACAAAGTCCATAATATTCAAAAACGTAACTAAACCTGCAGATTCACCATATCTATAAAGAAAATCTAAAATAAATGGAATTACTGCGGCATATGAAAATGCACATCCTGTAATGAATAATCCTATTGCAGGAATTGTTATGGAACGACTTACGTTAATCTCTCTTTCTTTTAACGCAGGTTTCAAAAATGATATGAATTCTCTTACAATGATTGGTATGCTTAGAACAATTCCAATTAGTGCAGCAATATACACTTGAGAGAAAAATGCTTGTCCAGGTGCTGTTTGAATTAATTGAACACCTTCTGGAACTAATTCTGCACTCATTACATTTGTGAATTGTGCTGCAATGTTGTTTAGTGGATCTGGATATGGATAGTATAGTGTAATTCCCATGACATCAAAAGGTGTTGCATGAAATGTTAGAATGAATACTGTTATAATTAGAATTGATATGATAGAACGAATTACTCTTTTTCTTAATTCCTCTATGTGTACGTTAATCTCATTAATTTCTGACATCTAAAACTCATAATTGTGCATCTTCAACAAAAATGTTTCAAATATACTAGGTAGGAACTGGAAGAAGTTTGGCTTCTGGATAGCCCCAGTCTTTTAGTTTTTCTTGTGTTGTATCGTGTAATTCAATTGTAATTATTGGATTAATTGTGAATTCATCTTGTAGTTCTTTTGCAAATTTGGCAATATCTTTTCCTGAATAGATCTCTTTTGAACCTACTAAGAAAACTCTCTCACCTTTTTCAGTTTCATCTCCTCCAAACTTGCTTTTGATGAATTTTGTAATTGGTGGTAATTCGTCTCTTTCAATATTATTGTAGTAGTATGTCATGCCTTTTTTTGTTTCATAGTCGTGTGGTGTTCCTGCTTTGTAAAGAAACACACCAAAGAATTCAGCATTTTCTTCTGGGCCTCTAATGCATTTTATATCCCAATTGAGAACTTTGCTCTCGTCATGGGTTACTTTTTCCATATCTTCTATAGTTAATTTCCAATATCTGAATTTAGCCATTATCAGCAATTTACTCCACCGTTATAAAATCAATTCTATGGTGATATTGCTCATAAATCACGTTATTACCAAATGTATTGGAAATTTAACTAATTTGTTTATGTTTATTTAATCGAATGTAATTTTTCAAGTTTTTTTAACTTTAAATTATTATATATTCTGAATTTATTGATGGTAGAATATGTTGTAAATGTTATAATTGAAAATAAACCTGGAATCAGTGATCCTGAGGGAGACACGATATTGAATGATCTTGTCATGAAAGATAATAATTCCAATATTACAAAAATTCGTTCTGCAAAAATGCTTAAATTTTTTATAAACGATAAGAATCCAAAATCAGCAGAAAAACAAATTTTAAAAATCTGTGATGATTTGAGAATTTATAATCCGTTAGTAAGTAAGGTTACAGTACAGATAAAAAAAACATAGTTTTCTAACTTTCAATACTTTTGATTGTTCCGTCAACTAGTAATCGTTCTCTAAGAAATTCAATTAAATCTGTCTGTGTTATGACACCAACAAGTTTGTTTTCTTCAAGAACAAGCAGTCTTCGAATATTATTATTTAGCATTTTTTGTACTGCATCTTCAATCTGCGTTGTAGGTTCAACCCATCTGAATTTGTAAGACATTATTTCTTCAATTTGTACTTCTGAGGATTTTTTATTTGTGGTATTTAATTTCCGTACAAAATCACTTTCACTTAGAACCCCAATTGGAAGTCCTTCTTTCATAATTACTAAAAAACTGATATTTTTTTCAGATATGATCTCAGCAGCATCTATTGCACTTTTATTATACTCAATAGTAACAACATTTTTTTCCATTATATCTCTAATTTGACCCATATTATCACATATTTCCCGCAAAATAAAAACATGGCTCATGTGAATCAATTTTATACATGATAAAACAATGTAATTTGTGAAAGTCGGGGTTATAGTTTTTCCTGGCAGTAATTGTGATCGAGATATGTATCACGTTCTTAAAGACGTCTTTAAAATTAATGCAGAATATTTTTGGCACGAAAAGAGTTTACCAAAAAACATAGATGCTGTGGTTTTACCAGGAGGTTTTTCATATGGTGATAGATTAAGGGCAGGCGTTATTGCTGCACATAGTCCAATAATCAAAGATGTCAAAAAACTTGCAAATTCTGGAATACCAATTTTAGGTGTTTGTAATGGTTTTCAAATACTTGTGGAATCAGGACTTTTACCTGGAACATTATTGAAAAATGAATCATTGAATTTTATGTGTGATTGGACAACTCTTGTAGTAAAAAACAATAGGACCCCTTTTACAAATAAATTAAAACTTGATCAGAAAATTCCAATCCCAATTGCAAATGGGGAAGGACGTTTTTTTGCTGATAAAGCACTGATGAATGATCTAAGAAAGAACAATCAGATTGTTTTTTCTTATGACGATAATGTTAATGGTTCAATTGAACACATAGCAGGTATATGTAATAGAGAAGGAAATGTTGTTGGAATGATGCCACATCCTGAACGTGCTACAGAATCAGCAATTAATCCAATAGATAATAAACCGTCATCATTAATTTTTGAATCGTTAGTTAATACAATTGGTGGAAAAAATTGAGTTTTCAAAAACATGAGTCTGATCACATTAAAAAAAATTTTAAACGAAAATTATCAAGAACAGAATTAGAAATTCTTGCCGCCGAATGGTCTGAACATTGTTCATACAAATCCTCAAAGATTCATCTTAAAATGTTACCTATGTCTGGTCCAGGAGTTATTTCTGAGAAAGGATATGATTCTGGTGTATTAGATGTTGGAGATGGATACGTTGTTACTGTCCATATTGAAAGTCATAATCATCCTTCAGCAGTAGAACCATTTGGTGGTGCAGCAACAGGTGTTGGTGGTGTAATAAGAGATATTCTATCTGCTGGAACCAGACCAATCGCAGTTTTAGACGGTCTTCGTTTTGGAAATATTGAAAAAGATTCCCATGCAAGATGGTTGTTTAAGAATGCAATATCAGGAATTGCTGACTACGGGAACTGTTTAGGAATTCCTACAATAGGTGGAGAAGTTGAATTTGATGATTGTTATAAAAATTATGCAATGGTAGATGTTGCAGCAATTGGTTTCGGTAAAAAAGAAAATCTGATCAAAAATCATGCAAACATAGGCGATTTAGTAGTTTTACTTGGAGGTCCAACAGGTCGTGATGGAGTAGGCGGTTCTCAATTTGCATCAGATTCATTAGAATCTGAAGATAGGTCTGCAGTTCAAATACCTGATCCATTTATGGAGAAATTAATTATTGAGGCTGTACTAGAAGCACGTAATCAAAAATGTATTAACGCTATGAAAGATCTTGGTGGAGGTGGATTGTCGTGTGCTATTTCAGAAACCGCTGACAGTTTAGGAATTGGAATTGAATTAGATGTAAAAAATGTTCATACTCGTGAATCTGGACTTAATCCTAATGAAATAATGATTTCTGAATCACAAGAACGAATGCTAATTATTACAAATAAGCAAAAATTAAAAAAATTAGAACAAATTTGTAGTAAATTTAGAATTAAATGTTCTGTGATTGGTCATGTAACAAACGATAAAATGATGCATGTGAAAAATGGTGAAAAAACTATAGGATTACTACCTGCAGAATTTGTAGCAAATGCACCATTACTTAATCGAAAAAAAATAAAACCAAAATATATTGAAAATTTAGAATTTGAAAAAGAATTTAAAAAACTATCAAACTATTCAGAAATTTTGTTAAAATTATTATCATCTCCTAATATTGCAAGCAAACATTGGGTTTATCGTCAATATGACCATGAGGTTGGAATTAGAACTATTGTTAAACCTGGTATGGATGCATCAGTATTACGTTTAGACAATGGAAAATCATTAGCCATCAAAATAGATGGAAATCCTAAACAATGCTACATAAATCCACGTCAAGGAGCAATTGGTTGTTTTGAAGAAGCATGTAGGAATGTAATTTGTACTGGATGTAATCCAATTGGAATGGTAGACCATTTACAATTTGGTAATCCTGAAGATCCTGAGATTTTTTGGACGTTTATGGAAACATTAGAAGGAATTACAGATTTTGCTAAATTTCTACAAATTCCATGTGTTGGTGGAAAAGTTAGTTTCTATAATGAGACTCCTTCTGGACCAATAAAACCTACACCGATTATAGGGGTATTAGGTTTAACAGACAAATTTGTGTTTCCAAATGCATCATCTTCAGGAGATTCAATTTTATTAATTGGAGAAACAAAAAATGAACTTGGTGGGTCCGAATATTTTGAATATATTCATGAATTTATTGGTGGGAAATGTCCTGCGGTAGATTTTAAGGAATCAAAAAATAATATGAATGCAGTTTTATCATTAATTAAAAATAATCAGGTTAAATCTGTTCATGATTGTTCTAAGGGAGGACTTGGAATTGCAATCTCTGAAATTTGTATTAGAGATAATATAGGTTGTACAATTGAACTTAGTAAAATTTCTATTGATAAAGAGCTATCAGTAGAATGTCTATTGTTTTCAGAGAGTCATTCTAGATATCTGTTAACAGTTAAAAAAGAAAATTTACGTAAGGTAAAACAATTTCTTAGTAGTAAAAACATTAACTTCGGTATATTAGGAAAATTTACAGACGATCAAATAATTATCAATTATATTTCTAAACCAATTATTGGGCTAAGAGTTGATAAGGCACACAAAAAATGGTATAGTAGGTTGGGTGAATTAATTACACAAGCTTAAAGATTTAGATCTATCAAGTGATCGACCAAAAGAGAATTGTGGTGTGGTTGGAATATTTTCTAATACTGATGTCAATGTAATTCCAATGATAATTGATTCACTTCGTGCATTACAACATCGTGGACAGGAAGCATGGGGAATAGCAATCCCAAATAGAGCCCCATTAAAAAAATTAGGTTTGGTATCTACAGCTTCTAATGAATTTAAAAAAATTACAGATGAATATTATTCTCATTCTGCCATAGGCCATGTTCGATATTCCACTGTTGGTAAAAGTGAACTTGAAAATGCTCAACCCTTGAAAGTAAAGGATCTATGTGTAGCACATAATGGGACAATTGCTAATGTTGAAGAATTATCTAATTTGGTAGGTGGATGTACTTTTACTCCACAAAATGCAAGTGATACATTGGTTGCAGCACAAAGACTTGTTTCATTAATAAGTGAAAATGGTAAACTTGGTAGTGCTTTATCAATTTTGAAAAATGAGATGGTAGGATCCTATTGTTTCACATTTTTATCTGACGACGATGCAGTTTTTGCGGCACGTGACCCCAAAGGATTTAGACCAATGGTTTTAGGTCATAAAGAAAACCAATCTCTTCATATAGTGGCATCTGAATCTTCTGCATTATCTGCAATTGGCGCAAAATTAGTTAGAGATGTACGTCCAGGTGAACTAATCAAACTAAGTGCCGCTGGTTTAGAAACAGAAATGTTTTCAGAAGAAAAGAAACGTGCTCATTGTTCATTTGAATTTACCTATTTCGCACAACCATCAAGTAAAATGGAAGGAACCAATATTTATTTGGCTAGAAAAAGAATTGGACAATTTCTTGCAAAAAAATATCCGTTAAAAGATGCAGACGTTGTTATTCCAGTTCCAGATTCTGCAAGACCAGCTGCATTGGGTTATGCACAAGAACTTAACATACAATTTGATGAAGGTTTGCTTAAGGATCGTTATAGTAAGAAAGGTCCATTGAGAAGTTTCATAGAACCACATCAAAGTGATCGTATTGAAATAAATCGATGGATTATTCCAATACCAGAAGTTATTGAAGGAAAGCATGTGGTTGTAATTGATGACAGTCTTGTACGTGGTACAAGTTCTAAAGCAATTATCAAAGCATTACGTCGTTCAGGTGCTAAAAAAATTAGCATGATGATAACATACCCTCCTATCAAGTATCCATGTTATGCAGGAATAGATTTTCCATCACAAGAAGAACTAGCTACATTTTCTGAAAACAAAGAATCTTCAGATGAGGAGATTATTGAAAAAGTTAGAAATGACATAGGAGCTGATTTTCTTGGCTATAATGATGCAGAAAATCTTGCTAATGCAGTTGGGATACCATATGATTCTATGTGCTTTACGTGTGCAAGTGGAAACTATGAACCACTAGGAATTAAACCAACTTTTAAAACTCGAAAAGACATGAAAGGTGAGTAGATGGAAATTGCGTATGTTTTAGTTCAGTGTACGATGGCACATGAAATGGAAGTACTGAAGAAATTATTGGATGTTAAGTTTGTTAAAGAAGCAAAAGGCACATTTGGCTATTATGATATATTAGTAAAAATTGTAGCCGAAGACACTAAAATTATTGAACAGATAATTACAAAAGAAATTAGGATTATTCCTAATGTTACTACTACTACTACTATCTCAATTATACCAGAACAGGATGCAAAATAATTGCCAAAAGAAACTCGTCGTATAGATAAGAAAGGTTTTTCAAATAAATTTTTTGAAGAATTAGATAAAGAGCATGATAATGCAAAATCTTTCGCTAAACGTCAAAAAGAATTAAAACAAAAACACATTGAAAAAGATTCTGATTAATTATTACCAGCAGCAGTAACAAATGCCTTGAATGCGTGTTCTGGAAATCCAGGTCTGCTATTAAACTCTGGATGAAATTGTACCCCAAAGAAAAATTTGTGAGATGGTATTTCAAGAATTTCCATTCTACGCCCACCGTCGCTTTCTCCTGAAAATAACATGCCATTTTTATTAAATTCTTCCATGTATTTTTTATTAAATTCGTATCTGTGTCTGTGTCTTTTTGAAATTGTACTTGAACTGTAAATTTTATGTGCAATTGAATTTTCTTGGACATTTATTGTATTTGCACCTAGTCTCAACGAACCACCTAAATCCGAAACACCATCTTGGTCTGGAAGTAAATCTATAATTGGATCTTTTGTTTCATTTTCTATTTCTGTTGAATTTGCATTTGGTATATTACAGACATTTCTTGCAAATGATATTGCAGCCAATTGAAATCCAAAACATATTCCCAAATATGGGACGTTATTTATTCTTGCAAAATTTGCTGTTTCAATAATACCATCTGATCCACGTGTTCCAAATCCTCCAGGTACTAGTATTCCATGGTACTTTTGTAATTTTTCTATATTACCATTAAGCGTTTCAGAATCAATCCAATCTATTTTTACAGGTCTATCTATTGATGCACCTGCATGTTTCAATGCATGATTTACACTCACGTAACTATCTGCAAGTGTTACATATTTTCCTACCATTGCAATATTGATTGGTTCTCCATCTAATTCCATAGTTTTTACTATTGTATTCCATCGATCCCAATTTTCTGATGCATTGACATATCCAACCTTTCCAAATTTTTTAAAGACTAAATCTACCAATCCTTGTTCAAAAAGAATCTGCGGTACCATTAAAATTGATTTCACATCATGACATGAAAAAACATCTTTTTCTGTAACATTAGTAAACATTGATATTTTTTTCCGTGTTTTTTCTTGTAATTGATTTGTACATCTAACACATAAAACATCTGGCTGAATTCCAATTCTTCGTAATTCTTGTACACTATGTTGTGTTGGTTTAGTTTTTTGCTCGCCAACTACATCAAGAGATGGTGCTAATGTAACATGAACAAAAATTACATTTTCAGAACCTTCTTCAACTCTTATCTGTCTTAATGCTTCGAGGAATGGCAAGCTCTCTATGTCACCCACAGTTCCACCACATTCTACTATTAGGATATCAAGATTTTCTTTTTCTGCAATATTTCTAATTCTATTTTTTATTTCATCTGTTACATGAGGAATTATTTGAACACACGCACCCAAATACTCACCTTTTCTTTCTGCTTCAATTACACTAGAATAAATTTGGGCTGTAGTAATATTATGAGATTTTGGTATATTTTGATTAAGAAATCTTTCATAGTTTCCCATATCCATATCACATTCTCCTCCATCTTCAGTAACAAAGACTTCCCCATGAGCAATTGGATTCATGGTTCCAGCGTCATAGTTTAGATATGGATCAATTTTTACACATGATACTTTCTGATTTGAAAGTTGAAGTAATTTGGATATTGAAGATGAAACTACTCCTTTCCCAAGACCGGACATAACTCCGCCTGTAACAAAAATAAACTTTGTCTGCACATAAATGAAATGACTATCCTATTTTTATTCTATTCGATCATAGCGTTTTATTTTTAAGTTTTCTAGTAAACGTCTTAATCCTGCTTTGAATCCTATTTGAGGGTGTATTTTCCATGATCTTTATGTTTGCACTACCAACAATTACTGCATCAGCACCTGATGATACGTATTTTTGAACATCTTTCTCATTTGATATACCAAATCCTACTCCTACAGGAATCAATCCTTTAGCAATTTTACGTGTATTTTTTAATGCTTCAATTGTATATTTGTGAATTTTTGTTTGAACTCCAGTAGTTCCAAAAACTGCCACCATGTACAAAAATCCTGATGTATTTTTTATTATTTCCTTTAATCGTTTTTTTTCTGTATTTGGAGATACAAGAAATATTGTATCCATATCATTTTTTTTAGCAGCCATAACATACTTTCTTGATTCCTCTATTGCCATATCAGGTAGAATTAACCCATCAATTCCTGCATCTTTTGCACGTTTAATGAATTTTTGATATGTTTGATTATACAAAATATTTGTATATGTCATTAAAACCAATGGGATTTCAGATTCTTTTCTTATCTTTTTTACAATTGAAAAAAAATCATTGATTTGTGTACCATTATTTAATGAATGAGTACTTGCCATTTGAATTGTGGGTCCATCTGCAATTGGATCCGAAAATGGAAATCCTAATTCAATAATATCCACTCCTCCTTCAACCAGTCCTCTAACCGCTTTCAGTGTTGCATTTTCTGATGGATATCCCACCATTATGTAAGAAATTAAGGCAGATTCTTTTTGTGATTTTAACTGTTGAAATTTTTCTTGTATTCGTGTCATTTTTTTTCTAAATATTCCTGTACTATATCGATGTCCTTATCTCCTCTTCCTGATAATGTCACTACAATTGATTCTGTTTTTTTCATTTTCTTTGAAACTTTTATTGCGTATGCTATTGCATGTGCAGATTCTAAAGCTGGAATAATTCCTTCAGTTCTTGTAAGCGTTAGGAATGCATCTACAACCTCATTATCTGTTACTGTTTTGTATTCAACTCTTTTTTGATCTTTTAGATACGCATGCTCTGGTCCTACACCCGGATAATCTAATCCTGCAGAAATACTATGTGTTTCACTAATCTGTCCATCTTTATCTTGCATCAAATATGTCATCATTCCATGTAAAACTCCTTTTTTACCTGCAGAAAGTGGTGCAGAGTGTAATTTTGTATTAATTCCCTTACCTCCTGCCTCTATACCTATGATTTTTGTATGTGTATCAATTAATGGATAAAACGTACCTATAGCATTGGATCCTCCACCAACACATGCAATTACTGCATTTGGGATAGTTTTCATCTGCTTTTTAATTTCTGTACCAATCACAGATTGAAAATCTCTAACCATTAATGGATATGGATGTGGACCTACTGCTGAACCTAGTAAATAATAAGTTGATTCAACATTGGTAATCCAATCTCTCATAGCTTCATTAATTGCATCTTTCAATGTTTTAGATCCTGATTTTACTGAATGCACTTTTGCACCAAGTAATTTCATTCTGTATACATTTTGTTTTTGACGTATAGTATCTACATATCCCATGTAAATTTCTGCTTTTAGACCAAGACTTGCACAAGCCATTGCAGTTGCTACTCCATGTTGACCTGCACCTGTTTCTGCTATGATTCTTTTTTTACCCATTCTTTTAGCTAGCAATGCTTGTCCTAAGGTATTATTGATCTTATGGGCTCCTCCATGCAGCAAATCCTCTCTTTTTAAATAAATTTTACAGCCACCAATTGTTTTGGTCAAATTTTTAGCAAAATACATGGGTGTTGGTCTACCTGCATAATCTATTAGTAATTTTCCAAGCTCTTTTTTGAAAGTTTTATCATTTCTTATTTTTAGATAATTTTTTTCTAATTCTTCAATTGCGGGTGCTAATGTCTCAGGAATATATTTACCACCAAACTCTCCAAATCTTCCATCTTTTGGAATTCCTATTTTCATATTGCATTCACCAATTTTTGCACAGTTTGTTGTATGTTATCTGTTTTCATGATACTACTACCTACTAAATATGCGTCAGCATCACATTTATGAAGAAATCTAATGTCTTCTTCCGTTTCTATCCCACTTTCAGATATTACAGTTTTTGAATGATTATATTTTTCTAGGATGTTTCTAGTTGTATTTAGATCTATTTTCAGTGTATCTAAATTTCTATTATTAATCCCAATAATATCTGCGTTAGTATTACATGCATTTTCAAATTCTTTTACTGTATGTGCCTCTACGAGTACTTTTAATCCATTTTTATGCCCAAATTCAATTAATTCTTCCATATCTGGAACCAATTTTTTATCAAAAAGAGACTGTATGAGTAAGAAATAGTCTGCTCCCATTTTTTGTGCAGCTTCGATTTGTATTTTATGAATTGTTATGTCTTTCATTAACATTGGAACCTTTACAGTTTTTCTAACTTGCATAAAAAGTTCAGGTGAACCATCAAACAAAAATGGTTGTGTTAATACTGATAATGCACATGCTCCACCATCCACCATTTTCCTAGCAATGTCTACTGGGTCAGATATCTTTCTAATATTTCCTAATGCAGGAGACGAAAATTTTATTTCTGTGATTAATGCAGCATGTTTTGATTTGATTATACTTTCTTTCAAATCTATTCCAGAATTTGGTAAAGAATTATTAATTTCATAGACATCATCATCTATTGCTTTTCTAGAATTGGCAACAAGTTTTTCTAATATATTCCCCAACTAGTTCACTCCTTCAAGTTTATTCAATGTTCCATATTCCTTTGCAAATTGTTTTAGTTTTTCAAATGCTTTTCCACTATTAATTGTGTTTAATGATATTTCCACACCTTCCTCAAAACTTTCACACATTCCTCCGGCAATCATTCCTCCAGCGGCATTTAAAATTGTAATTTCTTTCATTGTTCTATTCGATGAATTATTAAGTACGTTTACAAATGAATCAATTGCTTCTTGTTTTGTTTTAATTTGTATATCACTTAATTGTCCTTTTTGCAGATTGTATTTTTCTGGATTTATTATAAATTCTGAAATTTCATTATTTTTTAGCATGCAAATTTTATTGTTTGATGTTGTTGACAGTTCATCCATACCATCTTCTGATCTAACAGCTAAAATAATTTCTGAATGATTTTTTTGCATAATTTTTACAATTCTGTTTATGTAGTCATTTGCAAAAACACCGATTAATTGATGTTTAACTTTTGCAGGATTACTTAATGGTCCAAGCAAATTGAATGCAGTTCTTTTAGATAGAATTTTTCTTGCAGATGCAACATTTTTCATTGCAGGGTGAAATTTTGGTGCAAACATAAATCCAATTCCAAGTTTTTCTATTAATTCTTCTACTTCCCATGGTTCTGAATTCAAATCAAATCCAAAATATTCAAAAATATCTGCACTACCAGAGACGCCTGAAACTGAACGATTTCCATGTTTTGCAACACTTCCACCAGCGGCGGCAATGACAAACGATGCAGTAGTAGAAATGTTGAAAGTTTGTAAATTATCTCCTCCGGTACCACATACATCTATCAAATTTCCATGGCACATTGGAGAAATATTTACTGAGAATTCATTCATCTTTTTGAGCATTGCACGTAATTCTTCATCGGATTCTCCTTTTTCTGATAACTCACTAAGAAAATTTGCAATTTCCTGATCACTGTTTTTACCGTTTAGTATGTCACTCATTACTGATGACATTTCGTCAAATGTTAGATTGTTAGTTATTTTTTCCATGTTTTTTTACCTTTTCTATAAAATTTGCAAAAATCTTTGTTCCTTCATCTGTTAAAATTGATTCTGGATGGAATTGAACTCCTTCAATTAGATATTCTTTATGACTGACACCCATTACTTCGCCATCATCTTCTGCAACTGCAGTAATTTTTAATGAATCTGGAATAATTGTTTTTTCTCCTACAAGTGAATGATATCTAGTAGCTCTAAATGGATTTTTTACTCCTACAAATAATGATTCATTTTCATGTTTGATTTGACTTGTTTTTCCATGGCGTATGTTTTCTGCATTAACTACTTTTCCTCCAAAGCATGAAATTATTCCTTGATGTCCAAGACAAACTCCTAAAATTGGTTTTGTCGGTCCAAGTTCTGTAATTACTTTCTTACAAATTCCAAAATATCTTTCATCATCAGGTGTTCCTGGTCCTGGTGATATTATTATTGCATCATAATTTGATTCTTCAATATCTTTGATTGTTATCATGTCGTTTCTTATAACATCTGATGTAATTCCTAACTCTCCTAATCTTTGAGCAATATTGTACACAAAGGAATCATAATTATCGATAATTAAAAATTTCATTTTGAAGCCTCCTTCAGTGCAGTAATCATTGCATTTGCTTTATGTTCTGTTTCTTTGAATTCATTTTCTGCAATTGAATCAAATACAATTCCTGCCCCTGCCTGTACAAATCCTTTATCATTATCTGCAAAAATACTTCTAATCGCTATTGCAAAATCACAGCATCCATTAAATGAAAAATAACCTACAGCCCCAGCATATTCTCCTCTGGATTCTGGCTCAAGCTCATCTATTACTTCCATTGCTCTAATTTTTGGGGCACCAGAAACAGTACCTGCTGGGAATACTGCCTTAAATGCATCATACATATCATATTTCTTACTGAGTTTTCCAACTACATGTGTCACTATATGCTGAACATGACTGAATTTCTTGACTTGCATGAGTTCTTTAACGTGAACAGTTCCATAATCACAAACTTTGCCTATATCATTTCTTCCAAGGTCAACTAGCATAGTATGTTCAGCTAGTTCCTTTTCATCATTGATAAGCTCCAACCGCATTTTTTCATTATCATCCTGATTATCAGTAATTTTTCTTGTACCTGCTATAGGAAATGTTTCAATATCTTTTCCCGTGACACGAAGTAACATCTCTGGGCTTGAACCTATTATTGTACGGTCATTCATTTTAAGATGGAACATGTAGGGGGATGGATTTAATCTTCGAAGTTTTTCATACACTTTAAGATAATCTCCTTTTCCTTCAAAAGAAAATTTTCTAGAAAGTACAACTTGGAATACATCTCCGCTGTGAACATACTCTTTTGCTTTTGTTACAATTTTCTCAAATTCATCTTTATTTAGATTTGGTATAATATCTGAAATTTCAAATTCTCCAATTTCTCCTTCTGTTTTCTTTATTTTGTCTCTTCTATCTTCATCATAGAAAAAATAAAAGAATTGTTTCTTTTTATTATCATATAATATTCCATCATTGTATATTCCAAATTCCATAATTGGCTTATCAGGGTGTATTGTGAATTCATCTATTCCATGTTCAAATTGTTTTACTGCTTCATAGTTAATGTTACCAACTGCTCCACCCAAATACCGATAAGACATATCTTCTGTTTTCTTTATTAATTTCTTGATTTCTTCCAGAGGCTGTGTCGTCTTGATTGTCTCTATCTTTCCATCTCTGTTCTGAATTGTAATATGAGTAACGTAGCCTTTCACAATAAACTCTGGATCGAATCCCATAATTGATGTCTCTGCAAGTTCATCAGGGCCTTCTAATGATTCAAACAAAAATGAATGCGTATAATTTCTTGATATTTTATTGTAAACGTCAAATGGTTGGGCTTCAGTATACACTAGAGAAATTATCTTAGGAGTGCTTGGCTGTCCAAAGACGTTCACCATTCATAGAAGGGTTCAAAATTTGTTGGTATTTAATCATTCGTATAAGTGTAGTTAAC
>CAYVQV010000007.1:0-21241 GCA_964454035.1 uncultured Candidatus Nitrosopelagicus sp.
AATCTTGGAGAATTAGAATTGCAAATAGGAAAAAATATGTTACAACAGGAATTGGAAGTTTTGTATTTCTTTATTTGTTCTTTTGGATAATGTCATACACATTAGTTAATGCAGGAACAAGCACAAGCATAATTCCTTTTCCATAATTTATCTGTGGTCAAATGTGGAAATTTAAAACTCCTGGAATCCCAGATGAAGAATTTGAAAGAACTGAATCAGTACCTATAACAAAAGAAGAGGTTAGAGCAGTTCAAATTAGTAAAGCTAGATTATTACCAGGTTTTTTAGTTTATGATATAGGATGTGGTAGCGGATCCATTACAGTAGAAGCAGGACTACAAGTCGAATCTACTGGTAAAGTAATTGCAATTGATCATGATCCAAATGCAATTGAATTAACAAAAACCAATTTGGAAAAATTTCAAGTTACTAATTCAACTGTGATTCTAGGTAATGCTAAAGATAAGATTTCTGAATTACCTGAAGCAGATGCAATTTTTATTGGTGGAACTGGTGGTGACACAAAAGATATTGTTGAGCTATGTGAAAATAAGCTAAAATCAGGTGGAAGAATAGTCATTGGTGTAATTCTAATAGAAACTCTATATTCTGTATTACAAACTATTGAGAAATTAAAATTCGATTCAATAGATATAACACAGATAACTATTGGAAAAAGTCGAAAAACTTCAACTGGAACCATGATGTTATCAAGAAACCCCGTAACTGTGATCTCTGCAACAAAAATCTAGTCTAGATTTTTAATTGGGCATAATTATATTTTTTTTATGCCTGAATTAGTTGGAATTGGTGTAGGACCTGGAGATCCAGACTTACTTACTGTAAAAGCAGTAAAGGCGATTCAAAATGCTGATACAATAATGTGTCCTGCATCAGCAGAAGACAGACCTAGTATAGCTCTGTCAGTTGTTGACTCATTAATTGATAAATCAAAAAATCAAGAAATTATAAAACTAATTTTTCCGATGACCAAAGACAAAGCTATTCTTGAAGCACATTGGAAAGAAAATTCAAAAATCATGGCAGAAAAAGTTTTATCAGGAAAAAATGTTGTTTATCTAACAGTTGGTGATCCATATCTCTATAGCACGTGGATCTACATGCACAGAGAAATCACTCAAAAACATCCAGACATGAAAATTACTGTAATACCTGGAATTGTTTCAATGTTTACATTTGCATCTAAAGTTGGAATAAGTATTGCAGAAGGTGCAGAAAAAGTTGCAATAATTCCATCATGTTATGATCTAAGTTCTGTCAAAGAGATTGCAAAAAATTCTGAAGTTCTTGTATTTCTTAAAGATGGTCGTTATTTTGATCAAGTGATTGAATTAGTTAGAGAGTCTGGATTCCCTGATGATTCTATATTTGCAATTGGTCAAGATTTAGGAACAGACAAAGAAATTATAAGAAAATTAAGACTAGGTGATGTAAATGATGATACTCTTACTACAAAGTACTTTTCAATTTTGGTGATAAAACGTGTCTAAGGTATATTTTGTTGGCTGTGGTCCTGGTGATCCTGAACTAATTACAATAAAGGCCAAAAAACTGGTTCAAAAAGCAGATGTCATAGTTTATTCTGGCTCATTAATTCCTCCTGAGATTCTCAAATACAATAAAAAAGGAAAAAAATATGATGCTGCAAAACTTGTTCGTGAAGAAATTTTTAATTTATTATTGAAAAATTCACTGAAAGGAAAAGTTGTAGTTAGATTGCATGACGGTGATCCTGCAATATATGGTGCAATTAGGGAACAAATTGATAATTTAGAAACTAGAGGAGTGAATTCTATTGTTATTCCAGGTGTGACTTCATTTTTAGCCTCAGCAGCAGCACTTGGAACTCAGCTAACTTTACCTGGAATTACACAAACAATGATTATTACACGTGCAGAATCAAGAACCAAAGTTCCTAAACGTGAAAAAATTTCTGAACTTGCCAAACATCAATCAACTTTAATTTTTTATCTTAGTGTACATTTACTAACTAAAATCACAAAAGAAGCAATTGAAGGTGGATACAAAAAAACTACACCTGTTGCTGTAGTTTACAAAGCAAGTAGAAAAGATCAAAAAATAATTCTTGGAACACTCACAGATATTGCAAAAAAAGTAAAAGCTGAAAGAATCACAATGACTGCAATTGTTATAATTGGTGATGTAATCAAACCAAAATCATATGAGTATTCGAAATTATATGATAAAACATTCAGTCATGGTTTTAGAAAAGCTAAACCTACAAAGAAAAAGAATTAACTTTATTTTTAATTCCAATTTTAATTAGATTTTCTTGAAATTTTTCAGGATTTCCGGTAGTAAAAATTGTTAATTTGTTCCTCTTAATAGTAGTATTTTTTAAATTTCTTTTAGCAACTTTCTCAGAAATATTATTTGCAGGGTCTAGAAAAATAACGTTAGGAAACTCTTCTTTTAGAAATTTTAAAAGAAATGGTAGATGTGTACTTGAAAGTGTTGCAACATCAATATGATTAGTTTGAAATTTTTTTCTTAAATTCTTTCTAATAATTTTTTTAATATGATTTGGTCTAGATAAAAATTTTCCATTTTCAACTAATTCAACTAATGGAGATGCATTAATTTTTAAAATTTTAATTTTCTTTGATGTATTTTCTTTTATATAATTATTGATCGCTGAACTATTTACAACTGATTGAGTAGCTAGAATTGCAATATTATTAGTTTTAGAAAGTTTTTCTATATTTTTTAGTGGTGGTAAAACATTAATTACATTTTTTGGTATTTTATTTCTTAGTAGTAATGAAGGAGTATTTGACGCAAGTACTATAATTTTTGGTTTGAATTTCCTATTGATTTTTTCTAATGTTTTTTTGATTATTCTTGATAATTCTTCACTTGATTTTTTCCCATATGGGAAATTTTTTTGATCTGCAATGTATATGATTTCACATTTAGTTTTTTTCTGGATTTCTTTAATAATAGATAGTGAACCTAAGCCCGAATCAAAAACAACAACGCTCATGTTATCTATTTTTTGTTAGCTTAATTTAGCCTAATGTTGATCTTAATACACACCTTTCATTAAGAACCTTTTTTTTGATACTTACGCATGCCGTCATTCCATAAAGCATGGGCACGTCAAGAAACAGCTAGTGTGGCTGAAAAACTTCGTGGTACAATCAAACCTCAGGGTGCGCTTAAACCACGAATACAAAACGCAGTGAATAAGATTCAAGTCCAAACTACAAAAATGGACTCAATGTTGACTAGATTAGAGCAACGTGATCAACAATTATTCAAGCGTGTAGTAACTGCCGTACAGCAACACGATACTTCTGCCAGTAAAGTTCTTTCAAATGAACTAGCAGAAATTCGTAAAGTAAAAAAAATGCTTGGTGGTGCTAGAATGTCGCTTGAGCAAGTGCAATTAAGATTAGCAACAATTCATGACCTAGGTGATGCTATGGTTGCAATCGGACCAGCTATGAATACCATGAAGAGCCTACAATCATCATTAGGTAAATTCATGCCAGAAGCTGATTCAGAAATGAACGCAATGGCTCAAACACTAAATGGACTAATGGTCGACTCAATCTCTGATGATTCTTTCAATATGGAATCTGATGCTTCAAACGAAGAAACCGATAGGATTCTACAAGAAGCATCTGCTGTTGCAGAACAACAAATTGGAGACAAGTTTCCATCAGTTCCAACACTATCTGAACTACCTTCTCAATCGTCTACAACATCGACTTCTACATTTGAGTAGAGAAGTTCAAACTCCCTGTTTTTAATTTTTTTTTCTTAAATAACTTATACACGTTTTTACAAATTGTAACATTTCATTCTTACCCATTTTTGATTTACCCTCTTTTCTATCAACGAATGTGGTAATTGTCTCTAAACCTTTCATTCCTTTTTGTTTTAGTTGGTGTAGAACTTCAATTTGAAATGCATAACCATCAGATTTGATTTTTTCAAAGTCAATCTGTTGTAAAGTTTCATTTTTGAACATTCTAAAGCCACTTGTTGGATCAGAAATGTCTAATTTTGCACATTGTCGTGCAATTGATACTGCAATTGAATGTGTTAATTTACGCCAAATTCCCCATCCTATAGTAGCTGATCCTTTAACATGTCTACTAGCTATTAGAAAATCATACTTTCCTATCTTTTTAATCATATTTGGAATTTCACTAGGATCGTGTGAATGATCTGCGTCCATTTCTATAATAAAATCAGAACCCAATTTTTCCAGAACATATCTAAACCCATTTTTATAAGCTGCACCAAGACCAAGTTTTGCAGGTCTTTGAATTACAATAATTTCTCGGAATTTTTTAGCCAGGTTTCTTGCAATATCTGCAGTTCCATCAGGCGAAGAATCATCAACTATTACAATATTGAAATCATCAACGATATGTTTTACCTGCTCAACTAATCTATCAATTAAACTTGGTAATGTTTTCCCTTCGTTGTAGGTAGGAATTACTATTGCTAATTTCATGTTATTTTATCTCCTGTAATTCCTTTGTATATAACTCATGGAAAACTTGTCTCCTTAGAAAGTATTTCTTCTAGTTTAGATACGTTCACTCTATCCTGACTCATAGTATCTCTTGACCTTATAGTAACTGTATCATCTTCTTTGGTTTGATGGTCAATTGTAATCGCAAAAGGGGCTCCAATCTCATCCAATCTACGATATCTTCTACCAATAGCACCAGAATGATCCAAAAATGAATCAAATTTTGTTTTAATTTTTAAATAAATTTCATCTGTCTTTTCAGCTAAACCATCTTTTTTTACCAGAGATAATATTCCTACATGAATTGGCGCTAAATATGGTTTAATTGATAAAACAACTCTTTCATTTTCTTTGTCTTCTTTATAGCTATGTTCTAAAATAGTATACAAACTTCGATCAATTCCCATAGAAATTTCAAATATATGTGGAAGAACTTTTTCATCATTATCCATTACTTCAAATTTCTCTTTACTTTTGTTTGCATGACTTGATAGATCATAATCAGATCTATAATTACAAGCTACTAATTCAAGCCAACCAATTGTTGTTTCAACTTCAAAATCAAATGCAACTTCTGCATAGAATGCTTTTTCTTTATCGCCAAGTTTTCTAAATCTACTTTTGTTCATATCAATACCTGTTTTTTCATAGAACTCTGTCAACAATCCTAAATAATATGCAACAAATTTGTTAGGAATTATTCCAGATTCTACAGCCTGTTTACAGCTTAGTGTTTCAATCTTTTCATTATTCTGAATTCGAAGTATAGTATTTTCAACCTCTGAAAACTTCTCTAGTTCATCGAGTTTTTTTGGATTACAGAATACTTCAATTTCTGCTTGATAAAATTCACGTAATCTTAGCAGACTTTGTCTAGGAGCAATCTCATTTCGAAAACTTTTTCCAACTTGTGCTATTCCAACAGGCAGTTTACCTCTCATTGTCTTAAATAATCTTGGAAAATCTACAAAAATTGATTGACACGTTTCAGGGCGTAGATATGCTTCTTCTTCTTCAGGACCTATACCAACCTTGAACATCATATTAAATTTTTTTACATCATCTAATTCATCATTACATTTTGGGCAGTGAATTGCTTTTTCTTTAATCACATCATCAAATTCTTTCAAATCAGCACTTTCAGGAATTTCAATATTAGTTACTTCAGAAATTAATTTATCTGCTCTAAATGTAGATTTACATTTTTTACATTTTACAATTGGATCTGCAAAATTACCTAAATGACCGGATGCCTCAAAAACAGATTTTGACATAATCTGTGAACCATCAATTTCCATCATTCTATCTCTTCTGACTAATTGCTGTCTCCATAATTCCAAGAATTTATTCTTTATACTTACTCCTGTTGGACCATATTCCCAAAAACCAGCTTGTGCATCTCCATATACTTCACAACTAGGAAAATAGAATCCTCTTTCCAAAGCCAGTTTCATAATATCTTCGTATTTCATATTAATCAGAAATCATCATAGAATAAATGCGTAATTACTCATGCAAGTGATTTAACTTTGTCAATATTTCCAAAATCATCTCGTCTATCATCTATTGGAGTTTCCAAAATCATCGGAATGTTGTTTTTATTCATGATTTTAATAATTTCTTTCATACCAACATCACCAATTTCACCTAATCCAATATGTTCATGCCGATCACGATTCTCATTTAACAATCCTTTAGAATCGTTAAGATGTAATATTTTCAAATTATCAAATCCCACAGCATCTTCAAATTTTTTCATAGTTTCATTCACATTTTCTTTTTTTCGTAAATCATATCCAGCTGCAAAAGCATGACAAGTATCAAAGCAAACACCAAATCTTTCTTTCTTCTTACATTTAGAAAAAATTTCTCCCCATTGGTAAAAATCAGAACCTACTGAATTTTTTTGTCCAGCTGTATTTTCCAAAAGAATTGTAACATCTGCATTTGTTTCTGCAACTTTATTTAATGCATCTACTAATCTTTTAATTCCTTTTTCTTCCCCAGTTCCTCTATGACTGCCTAAATGTGTTACAAGATATGGAATTCCTAGTATATCACATCGCTCAACTTCCTTTATCATTGTCTTAATTGATTTATTGTAACCATCTGTGTCTGGTGATGAAAGATTTGGTAGATATGGCATATGTGCAGTAGTTGCAAATCTATCAATATCAGATGATGCAAGTTGATCTTTGAAATCTTTAACACCAATTTCGTCTAGTTCTTTTGCAAACCAACTTCTTGGACTTCTTGTAAAAATCTGAAAAGCATTACATTTCCTTTCAATTGCGTTATTTACCGCATTAGAAATAGAACCTGAAATTGATACATGGGCACCAATCTGCATAACTACCTCAGAATTCATTATAATTTAAACTACAGATCTAACCAAATTTCCAATTTTATTATTGCAATTTTTAAACTAAGTTAGTACACAATTGTTATGGTAGATCTTGGAACAGATGAAATCGTCAAATATCCCTTCTTAGATGAAGCTGGAAAGTATCTGAGTGATAAGGGATTTTCACTAGAGCAATTTGGATCAGATCCCGATCTAAAAAAAATTGTAGAAAATGCATTTGAGCGTATTATTACAGCATCAGAAGGTCGTATATTCAAATCAGATCTGGCATCAAACAATTCAGCACTTCCTATGGAAATATTCTCATTTTTAATTGCAGTCATTCTATTGAAACTTTCTGGAATGAATACACTAATTCGAAGATTCTCTTTAGCAGAAGCAAGACGTGCAGAAAAATTTCTAGAAAAAGATTTGATTAATCAAAAAGACGTTAAGAAATCAAAACAATCATTACAGATTTTACAAGAATTATTTTCTGTAACTGTTCAAAAAGATGATGAACACTTTACCATTCCTATTGCAGATTATCTGAAACACGCTATTAATTTTCATGAAAGAGAATGGAAATTAATTAACAGAAGAGTTGTTAGTGGTAAAGTCCATCTAACTTCACATGAAACTGTTAGACTAGTAAGAAAGGAACTTGACAGACACATATTTAATAAAATAAGTCTATCATCATCTCCTGAAATGATTCAAGGTTTTGAACCATATGTTCAGAAATTAAGAACACTTGCAAAAAAATTCGAAGTCAAAACTGTTGAATCCACAGAATTTCCACCTTGTATTAAACATGCAATAGAAGTTTTAGAAAAAGGCGAAAATCTATCTCACTCAGGAAGATTTCTTCTTGCAACATTTTTACTAAACAAAGGTCAAACTGTAGAACAAATTGCACCATTATTCAAAAATGCACCTGATTATAATCCCAAGGTCACACTCTATCAGCTAAAACAATTATCTGGAACAACTCAGTACAAATGTCCATCTTGTGAGAAAGTCAAGACTCAGAATCTTTGCTTCCCAGTTTCTGCATGTGATACAATAATCAATCCATTGCAATTTGGGAGAAAGAGAGTATGAATGAAAAAGATGTTATATTATTAGAAGATACATTCAAGAAATTTTATTTTGATCATTTTGAGCTTTTACATGTGCCAGAAAATTCTATACAACGTGAATTTGGATTTCAAAAATTTAATGGTGGAATGAATAGACATATTTCATTAAAATCTGATAAAGAACTTCATCTTCTTTTAATGCAAAACAAACCTTCTGATGTTTATTGCTCAAATGCTTGTTATTCATTTCCAAATTTACCTATGTCTGAAAAAAACTGGCTTAATGCAGATCTAATTTTTGATATTGATGCAAAAGATGTGACAAAGAAAAATCAACCAGAAAACACTTTGATTAAATGCTCTGACTGTAATGAAATATCTAATCTTACTAATTCTTGTCCAAATTGTAAATCAACAAAATTAGCGATAATTACATTAACAAGTTCTGAAAGCATACAATCTACAAAAGATGAAGTGAAGAAATTAAACCAAATTTTAATAGATGAATTAGGAGTTAATCCAGAAAGTATTAAGATATTTTTTTCAGGAAATGAAGGATTTCATATCTATGTACCAAAATCAGAATATCAAAACATTGGATCAAAAGAGAGAGCAGAAATTGTTGATTACATAATGTTTCGTGGGGCTATTCCAGAAACATTTGGAATTAAAAAATTTGATTTAAATAAATCAATTTTTCCAAAATTTGATGATGGTGGTTGGAATGGAAGAATTGCAAAACAATTGTATCGAATAAAATCAGATCGTTCTAAGGTATCACAAGAAATTATTTCTGGAGGATATACATTATTCCAAAAAAGATTAGAAGAATTTCGACATAAAATTGGAATTCAAATTGATCCAAATGTAACAATCGATATTCATAGAATTTTTAGATTACCTGGTTCTATTAACAGTAAGAGTGGACTAGTAAAAATTTTTGTTGAGAATATTAACAAATTTGATCCTTACACTGATGCTTGTTTTATTGATGATGAGAAAGTTGATGTTCATGCAAATTGTCCTATTTCATTTACTCTAAAAAATACAAAATTTGGTCCATATAACAACGAAACTGTATCTGTGCCAAAATTTTCTGCGATCTATATGATATGCAAAGGCATTGCCTCTTCTACATAATTTTTTTAAAAGAAATGCATATTTTATGCTGATAAGGTATTAATTGACGAAAAATAGATTCAGATGAGTTATGTATAGTGCAGAAAAGCAAGAAGGTGACGCACCACCACCAGATGCTGGAAAATTAATCAGATTAGCTATTATTGCCATAGTTGGAGTTGTAATTTTTGCATTAGCAGGTAATTCTGCAGTAATTTTCTCCATGAATGTAAATGAATTTGCTGATACTTTTACCAAACCACTTCTTTTTTCATTACTTGCTGGAGTTGTACTAGCCGGAATTGCATTAATTCGTGTAAATATAGTTAAACGATCATCATTAACTTGGTTTTTTATCAAAGTTGCAATTAATCTATTAAATAGAACTCCTAATGTACAATCAAATCAATTAATTCCTAATTTCCAAGAATACAAACTAACAGGTGTTCATTTTGTTATTTGGCAGATTACAAAACTTTTGTTATTTGGTGCATTTTTTGCAAATTTAATGTTCGGTTTTGGATTAATTTATTTATTTGAAGGTGGAGAACTTGGATTAGAAAGTATTACTACAATATTTTCTCTACCATTCGTAACTCCATCATTAGATCCTTCATTTGCAATGGATAATGTAACACCAATGATTCCTGGATTATTGTTAATTGTTCCCCCAATTTTAGGTGCAATTGGATTGCGTCTAATATTGTATGTAGGATTTCATTCTGTAATCAAAGTTGTAACATCTTACATTCATGATTCTACAGATGGAAAACCTAGATACTTGAACTATCTTTCAACAATTGAAGCAATAATTGGCATAGGTATTGTTTGGGCAGCATTTAACATGTTTTTTACAGATACAATTGATTATAATACTAGATATGCTATTGGTGGAACTTTTGTTGTTGGTTTTGCATTAATTGGATTTTCAATTTTTGATAGAATGCGTGCCAAAGTTCTAACACACATGTTCAAACGAGATGTCTACATTCGTGCAATAACAATTATTGCAATTGCAGTAATAATTGGAATTGCCATGAGTGTTAATAACAGTGTAGCAGATGCAAAAAAGATTGAATATCTTGGGCCATATACTGCACAACAAATTGGTGTTAATAGATATCTTGGAGAATTACAATATGTTACTGAGAACACACATGAGGTAGGCATTCCTTCAGTTAATCCAAATAATATTCCAAACTATGTTTCTGAAAATGATGACGTATTAAGTAAAATTAGAGTTTGGGATTGGAATGCGGCTTTTGCAAAATTAAAGCCAGAAATTGGTCTAATACCGTACGTTGATTTTGAAGATAATGATATTCTTAGGTTTGATGATAAACTATACTGGACTGCATCTATGAAACCAATACTACCATCTTCAGTCAGCCTTGAAAACCAATGGTATAACGAGCATCTTGTTTATACTCATGTGCCTGATGGCTTTCTAACTTTAGAAGCAACAAGTGGTCAGATTGTAGATAGTGCTGAATTATTTGAACAACGAGCAATCTATTATGGTGAAGGAGGATTACTTGATGAAACGTGGTCTGGATATCCAGTTAACCGTACAACAAGTGCCGAACTAAACAATGCAAAGTATGAAGGTGCTGGAGGTGTAGATGTACCTCCACCATTAAGTTGGATTTTTGAACCAAACTTTTTGCTTTCATATCCGGGTGAGTCTGTACACATAATGAGATACAAGGATGTAAATGAAAGAATGCAAACACTGTATCCATACTTTTTGTATAATCTATTTGGAAAAGAATTAGATTCCTATCCTGTAACTGATGGAACAAGTACTTACTGGTTAGTTCCACTGATTGTTGGATTTGATACAAGTGATATTCCATATTCGGCAGGAAATCCGTATCTAAGATTAGCTGGATATGGATTGGTTGATACCTACAATGGTGATATTAGTTTAATCAAATCTGGCGATGACTTTTTTTCAAACATGATGATGTCACAATATCAAGATGACATTATTGAAACTCCTGAATGGTTAGGAGAACAGATCAGATATCCAGAAGAACTATTCAACTGGAAGACTGAGATGTATAACATCTACCACGTTACAGATGTAGAAACATTCATTCAAGCAAACGAATTCTATGAAATTCCAAGAGGTTTGGATACATACTATATTGAAGCTAAACCACCAGGATTTGAAGATCCAGAATTCATAGGTCTCTTATCACTGGAATTACGAGGTTCACAAGGTCGTAACTTGGCAGGATACATGGTAGTTCAGAATGATCTTGCAAACTTAGGCCAAATGACATTCTATGAAGTTCCATTGGATTCTGAAACTAAACTTCTTGGACCAAGTTCTGTTCGTGAAGCACTAGACAAAGATCCTGACTTTGCTCAACTAAAGACACTTTTACGAAATCCAAGAATTGGTGATAATATACTATATCAAGTAGGAGAACATGATACTTACTTTATTCCAGTTTATACTGCAGGAGCAGGTGGTGCTGTTGCACAATTAGGAACTATTGCAGCAGTTGGTGCAGCATTTACAGGAGAATATTATGTTGGATTAGGTGAAACTCAAGAACAAGCCTTTGAAGCATACTTACAAAAACTCTCTGGTGTTACACCTGCAGCAATTGGAATCGATGGTGTTGCACAACTTGACAGAGATCAAAGAATTGAAAAAGTATTAACAATATTTGAAGAAAGAAACTTTGTATTGATTACACCAACATCAATGCAAATTCCATTATCATTTGAAGAGGGTCAGATTGTGTATTACACAGATACAGACTTTGAAGCAACTGAGAACCTTATTACAGAATTCATTAATGATGTTGAAATAAGTTCAAATCAAAGAATACTCATGTGGGAAGAAGGTTCTACAGTTAATCTGGGTACAATTATGATAGTGGATTCAGTTCCTGAGATGCATTACATATCAATCCAAGTAGGCAAATAATTAAACCATAATTCAAACATTAGTTTATTGGAGAAGAAATATCATAAATAAAAATCATGATTACTGATGCATCAATCTTAAAATCACTTAATGATTATATCACACGAAGAATACAAGAAATACCACTTGAGATAAAGGAAACATTTCTTCAACCAAAAAAAGTTTGGAAGTGTGAAAACGTTATGGATTTTTTTTATGGATATTATGTAGGAAAAATTGAAGAGTCTGCACTACATTATTTATTAAAATCAACTAGAGCATCAGCTGGTGGTTATGTTGATACATTTGAGATAAGAGGAATAATAGAAGAACATAGAGATGAACTTCTTACCGTAATCAAAAAGTCATTATGACTTGATTTACACAATATTAGTAGAAAATCAAAAACTTTGTTACTTTGTTGACAGTAATAATTTTCTGGTATCCTGACATTCTTTACATACAGGTTTTCCTTTATATTTTGGATTACCCTCATTGATCTTTAATTTTCCCTCTAATTTTTTGCAAATGGAGCATAATACCATAATTGTAATAAATTTTTACTAGATATAAAGAGTGGAGAGAGAGATAAGTCAACCAAAATAGATTCGATTTAACTTTCTCCGATTCCAGCATTTTTTATAAAATTATAATTTAAAAGTATTCTGAATGTTAGTTCTTTTTTGTATAGATTGGCACTAGTGATGAATTATTAGATCGTTTTTTATATAATAGAAAAATAATTTTGTTATGAAGGATATCGCGTCAAAATTGGCAGTATTGATGCTAATTGGTGTTTTAGTTACATCCGTTGGTGCAACACCTGCACTTGCAGATTGGGATAAGACAAATTATCCTGCAATACAAGGCTCAATTCCAGTTGGTGAATCATCTAGTTTTACACAAATTTCACTTGTTGATGCAATGACTGCAGCAGAAGATGCTGTACCTGACAGTAAGGCCATTTATGGAAAACTTTCAGAAATTAATGGTTTTGTAGTTTACAAGGTTGTTATGATGAGTGATGACAAATCATATAGCAAAGTTCTTGTTGACGCTGGAACTGGTGATGAGCTGTATGTTTCTGACCCAATTACAAAACACTCTTACAAAAATAAACGCGGTCAATACAACAACCAAGACAAAAAACATGACAAAAGAATGAATGATTACTTTAAGGGAATGACCCCTGAACAAATCGCAGAAAAGAAGAAACAGTTCAAAGAGATGGGCGATGCTTGGAAGTCATTATCCATCCAAGATAGGGCAGCAATGATTATTCATTTCATGCAGATGAAGATGCAATGGGATTCTATGTCTGATGAGGAAAAAGATGCAAAGAAGGCAGACATGAAAAAGCAATGGCAAGAATATTTACCATTATCTCCTGATCAAAAGAAGCAAAAACTTGAAGACTATGTCAAATCTTTGAAAAACTAATTTTATGATCTTCTAGGAGATTTTGAATATTTCTGAATTTATCTATATTCGTTGCCACAATCGCCAATTATTTCAAACAAATCTCTTGCTTTTGAGGTAACTGAGATTATTTTGGAATTATCATCTGCGTCAAGTACAAGTTCAAACACCTTTGCATTATCATCTCTGTGCTGAGAAATTCCTAATCTAGTACCAATAATTACACCTGCCACATTAGGTTTGTCCAAGATGAATTTTGTTCCAACATTGGCAATACTTGTGTTATGTTTTTTGCCAATTTCATCTAATACCAAAAGTAATTCTTGGAAAAGATTCCATCCTCCCCACGCATCTATCATGTTCTTATATTTTTGTAAGCTCAAAGTATCAAGATCTGATTTTCCAGGTTCTGGTTTTCCAATGTATTTTTCAGAAAGAAATCCACCAAGAAGTGTTCCATATGTCAGTAGATTCATGTTGTGTTTTTGGCAAAATGGAATCATTTTAACTTCTGCTCTTTGATCTAAAATGGAAAATTGTACTTGATTTGAGATAAGATTGAATCCATGTTTTATCATAATATCCATTCGTTCTGTATCAAAATTTGTAATTCCAATATGCTTTATTTTTCCATCATCCTGTAATTTTGAAAGATTATTTAATGCATCGAGATAGTTTACATCGTTATAATCCCACCAATGAAATTGTATGAGATCAATTGATTTTACATTCATTCTGGTAATGGATTTGTCAATGTAATGCTCTACAATTGATCTTGTCATTGGTCCTGGATTTGGAACGAACTTTGTTAATGCTTGACTATTTGAAAGTCTCTCATCTGTTTCAAGTTTTTTTCTAAATTCACCAAAAAATTCTTCAGCAGGACCATAAATGTCTGCCATATCCCATGTTGTAAAGTCATCATTATGATATTGAATCATTTCATCTACTGCAGATTCTAAATTAATTTGGCCATGTCCTCCTGCAACTTGCCACATTCCATTTAGAATTCTACATATTTGTAAATCTGAACCTAGTTTGAATTTTTTCTTTGATTGTGTCATTGATGTTTCAACAAACTTTGATATTATGATGTTTTGTTATCTTCTTCATCTAGAATAGTACGCATGTGTGGAAGAACTTGGCGTATGTTTTCTAATGTACTCTTAATTTTAAGTAATGTCATTGCAGCGTCGATTCGTTCCTCATCAAATTTTTTGCATATGTTATCGAATTTTTCTATTGCACTATCTATTCTTTTTATGTCCATTGACAATTCATGTTTTGCATCTTCATCCATATTTTTTCTAATTTCTTTTATGATTTAAATGAAACAAAACTAATTGGCTGCGTGCGAGTCTCAATCGCAATTGAGGAGAACGTATGTATATGTTGTAACTAACTGGCAGCCAATTAGCACATATGATATACATTAATTAGATAAAAGGGTTGTATACTGCCGAAAAAAATTATTGCTTATTACTTGAAATCATCTTTTGTAAACCAACCGTCTTTTTTTTCTGGTTCTTGTGCAAAAAATGATTCTTTTTCTGGCTTTTTTGCAAAAAATGATTTTGATTCGGACATCCATTTGATTCCTTCCTTTGGTTTTTCTTCTTCATTTCCAGTATTTTTTCTATATTTTCTTAAAATTCTTGGCAGTATTCTTGCAAGTGGAAATGCTAAGAAGATTAAGTAAATCCACATTCCACCAGTTGGATCATCCATATCAATTTGATTAACAATCAATATTAATAGCATACTTATGATTGTGTTTTTGCAGGAGAAATAATATGACTAGTAAAACACCAGATGATTCAAAAGCTCAAGTAATAATTCGTATGTTTCCATCAGATGCTAATCCAGCAGGTAATGTTTTTGGTGGTGTTATACTACGACACATAGACATGGTTGCAGGTATAGTTGCCCAAAGACACAGTCAAACAAATGCAGTAACTGTAAGCATGGACAAGATAAGTTTCTTAAAACCAGTTTTAGTTGGAAATGTTTTGTTTCTAAATGCTCGAATTAACTATGCACAAAAATCCTCAATGGAAATAGAAGTGCAAGTAGAAGCAGAAGACATTCCAAAAGGTACACGTGTTTTAACTGGTACTGCCTTTGTAACTTTTGTAGCACTTGACAAAAAAGGTAAACCGATAAAAATTCCAAAACTTGTAGTAAAATCAAAAGAAGATAAGAAAAGATTTGAACAAGGTAAACTTCGTATGGAGCGCAGAATCAAGGAAAGAAGAACCTGATTAGATATGATAACTACTACATGTCCAATTTGTAATGAGGATCTAAGAAATCATCACAAAGAAAAGAGAGAGAAGTGTTTATGGCGTTTTACAAGAGAAGCAAGAAACCCAGTTGTATATGCCTCTAGAACTAAGTTAATCTGTCCTACATGTGGTGAGGAAATGCTTGATCATAATTCTAATCAAACACAGGAATGTGTAAATCAGTTTATCCTAGATGTTCAAGAATTGGATACAATATAGATTACAATTATCAGCTTTACTCGATAACAATAATTCCTTCCTTGATCAAAAACTGAATTCCTGTTTTATTTTATCAATTGCTTGTGTAATGTTTGTCGAGTCCTGTTTTGCTTTAGGAATATCACCCAATAGTTTTTGAAAATATTCATGTCCCGTGGTTTCAGCCTTTTCAATATCTGATTGATAGCATTCTAGTGCTCTTTGCATTAATTGTATGTCGTCAGCAAGTGAATCAACAGGTATGGAATCAGAAAGTGCATCCTGAATCTTTGATACAGTCTCATCAATTTTTGGAATTATTTTAACTGCCTGTTGTTGTAGAACTGGTGCAAACATTGCCGCAGCCTCTTTGAGTTCTGGGCTATTTCCCATAGTCTGCAATCTTTTTTTATAGTGTGTAAATGCTTTTAGTATAATTTCATAACCACCCTCATTTTTAAGGAAAATTCCACCAAGCCAAATTTTATCTGTCATGAATGTTTCAAAGTTTCATGGTTTTTAAATAATGAATTTATTACTCATGTAGAGACTAGATTTATGTTATTAATTGTAGATAATGGTTCTATATTTACACCAAATATTGTTAATACTCTTAGTAAGACAGAAACAGAATTCAATGTTATTCCATTTGATACAATTAATGATTTTACATTGAAAAAATTTAACTCATTTATTTTATCTGGGCGACGAAAAAACAACCAAAAAATGAATCAAAAAAATTCTCAAATAATTAAACATGCAGTAAGAGAACGAAAATCTTTGCTTGGAATATGTTACGGTGCTGAAATTCTAGCTTTAACTCTTGGTGGAACTATCAAGAAAACTTCTGCTGTTAATGGAGAACAAAAAATTTCTGTTACAACAAAAAATCAAATTTGTCAAGACGATGCTGTAGTCTTTCAAAGTCATAATTATGAAATTTCAAAACTAGGAAATGATTTCTGTAATATAGCACACTCAGAAACTTGTAAAAATGAAATATTTCAACATAATAATCTTGATATATTTGGAACTCAATTTCATCCTGAAATGACTAAAGATGGCCAGGACATGATTAAAAAATTTACAAGCCTTTAATTTTTAATATGTATTATGAGTGAAATGGTATGGACGAACAAGAACACGAATTAATTTTACCTCCTATATCTGATCAAGATAATATTTGCCTTCCATTATCTGTTAATGCTGTTTCAAAATACTGGAATATTGAATTACCATTATCAGAAGCAATTGAGAAAGCAAAAAAATATTCAAACACTTCTGGAAGTATACTAATTGAAGGAATAGAGTTAGCTGAAAGGCATGGTTTATCTTGTTTAATTTTAAACTCTGACATTGATAAGTTAAAAAAAATTATTCAAATTGGAATACCACCAATTGTAATTCTTCCTGGATTACATGAAATGGTTCAACATGCATCAGTAATTTCAGGATATGATGATAATGAAAAAACTATTTTTCATTATGTGCCTAATCAAACAGCTACAGACGATGGAATACAAGTGGGAGTAATTCCAGAAGATAGATTTGATAAACTTTGGTCTGAGGATGATCGTTTGATGATACTTTTAGCACCATCTGAAATCATTTCTAAATTAATGGATGAAGATGAAAATATTGCAAAATCAAATAGACTTTGTTTTCAATCAGAAAGATCTAGCCTAAAACAGAACAAAATTGATGCAAGTAAATTACTAGATGAAGCAATTGAATTAAATCCCAAAAATTCAACTGCTTTCTTACTACTAGCAGGTATACAGAATGAACAAAATGATCATGAATGTATAAACAACTACCAAAAAAGTTTGGAAATTAATAACAGATGCTATCTTGCATATCGTGGATTAGGAAATTTTTATCTTAAAATTAACAAATATGAAGAATCTGAAAATTTTTACAATAAGGCAATCGAAATTAATAATAATAGATTTGGTCCAATTTACAAAAATCGTGCTATTGTGAGACAACAGCAAAATAAAATGTCAAAGGCAAAAGAAGATTTTGAAAGATATCTAAAATTTACACCTAATGCAAAAGATAGAGGTTTGATTGAGCAAGCATTAAAAGAATTTTAGGCTTGGGAAGTTGACATCACACGGGGCTGGACTAACTCTGCGCGTATGAATTTTTGCTGATCAGAATTATATACTTTAATTAAAAATTAGAATTATGGATGCAAAGTGTCCTGAATGTGATTTAGTTGCAATCTTAGATGATGATTGTTCTAAAATTAAATGTCCACATTGTAATTTTGAATCAAACTATGACGATTACATTGAGATAATGAAAGATAAAGCAGTGAATATGGCAACTGACTATATTCCAGACAGACCAGGATTCTAACTACCAAAAATTTCCCTTATCTGAACAATCTAGATGTGAACCACATCTTGGACAAATCAAATGACAAGTTTGAACATCAAGCATTATCTCCTTACATTTTGGACATTCTGTCTTATCATTCATAATATTTTCATTTACAAATAAGATTAAAGATTTTTTACTAAATTTATTTGTCCAAAGGTTAATTAGTAGTTTAATTTTTTTTTAGATCGCTTGGCAAATTACAAGTTAACTATATCGGATAAAAATGGAAAATCTGTTTCCAAAGAAGTAAAAGAAGCTGATGCAAATCCTTTACTTGGTTTAGAAATACCTACTGAAACTGATGCAGCTATTGTTGGTCTTTCAGGAAAATTAACCATAATGGGTGGTAGTGATAAATCAGGTGTGCCTATGAGATCAGATGTTCATGGCCCTGCAAGAAAATATGTATTATTATCAAAAGGTGTTGGTTTGAAAGACACTGAAAAAGGATTAAGAAAAAGAAAACTTGTAAGAGGAAATACAATTTCTGATGAGATTTATCAACTTAATTGTAAGTTTGATGGTGAACTCAAAGCAGAAGAACCTAAAGTAGAAGCAGAAGAAGAAAAACCAAAAGAAAAAGCCAAGTAGAATTTTAAAAGTAAAAAATTAAAGGCATACCTTAACATAGTAGAATTTCAAATTTTATTCATGCATTGGAAAGATTCTCTTCCTGAATGGTATGTAGAAAAATATGGACGACAGCCATGTGTAAATATTGGTACTGCTGGACATGTGGATCATGGAAAAACAACTCTGATTCAAGCATTAACTGGTAAATGGACCAGTGTTCATAGTCAAGAACTCAAAAGAGGAATTACTATAAGAGTTGGATATTCTGATGCTGCATTTTACAAATGTCCAAAATGTGAATCACCATCAAATTATTCTGCATCAGAAGAATGTCCTAATTGTAAAGCCAAAACTGAATTGAGTAGAGTTGTTAGTTTTGTTGATAGCCCAGGTCATGAAAGTTTGATGGCAAATATGTTGGCAGGATCTGCATTAATGGATGGAGCCATTTTATTAGTTGCAGCAAATGAAAAAGTTCCTCAGCCACAAAGCAGAGAGCATTTGTTAGCACTTCAAACACTTGGAATTACACAAATTGTAGTTGTTCAAAATAAAGTTGATCTAATTAGTTACAAAGAAGCTTTATCAAATTATTCTGATATTACAAAATTTATCAAGGGAACAAACGCATCTAAATCTCCAATTATTCCAGTATCAGCTCAATCAGGCCTGAATCTTGATGCATTAATTTCTGCTATAGAAAATAATATTGAAACACCTGAAAGAGATGAATCAAAAGATACTGTAATGCATGTTTTACGTTCATTTGATATTAATAAACCGGGAAGTACAATTGATGGAATTAAAGGCGGAGTAATAGGTGGTAGCTTAACACAAGGAATATTCAATGTTGGAGATGAAATTGAAATCAAACCAGGATTAAATAATGAAAAGAAGCAAGACTATGAGTCAATTTTTACAGAAATTGTATCATTAGGTACAGGTGCAGGCACTGTAGATTCAGTAAAACCGGGTGGTTTAGTGGCTATAGGAACAAAGTTGGATCCTGTATTGACAAGAGGTGATTCATTACTTGGTTCTGTTGTAGGAAAACCAGATTCATTACCTGATAACTCTAACAATGCAAAATTAGAAGTTAGTTTGTTTGATTCAGCTGTAGGTTCAGCAAATGAAGAAAAAATCACTCCTGTTAAGACAGGTGAAAATCTTCGAGTAAATATTGGAACTGCCCCAATTCTTGGAAAAGTTACAAATGTCAAATCTGAAAACATTGAATTATCTTTTAAAAGACCAGTATGCCTTTTTGAGAAAAGCAATGTTGCAATAAGCAGAAGAATTTCTGACAGATGGCGATTAATTGGTGCCGGAATAGTTGGTTAAAGTAATTACTGATACAAGTTTTTTGATGCTTTTAGTTTCTAATAGAATTAAGAACATGAATGACCTAGATGTTGAAATTGGTCAGATAGAGTTTATTGTTCCCGAAATAGTTATTGAAGAACTAAAGCATCTCTCTAATGATGAATCAAAAGGAAAAATTGCACTTCAAACATTAGAACTGATAAAATCTTTTGAAACAAACTCAATTTCTGGCAAAACTGCTGATGATGGCATATTGAATTTTGTAAAAGAAAATGGTGGAATGGTAGCAACTATAGATAAAGAACTAAAGAGTAAGATCAAAAAAGTCGGAGGTTCTGTCTTATCAATACATAATGATAAGATCGTTCTTGAAAACTAGAAAACTTTATCTGAAAAACCTACAACGAAGTTTATGTCTGAATTTTCTATAACCAGTCCTGACTTTGAAGAAGGTGGAGAGATTCCTAAGAAATTTGGTTACAAATTTGAAAACATACAACCTCAGATTTCATTCAATAATGTTCCAGATACACACAAATCGACCGCATTAATTATGGATGATCCAGATGCAATGGCTGCAGTTGGAAAAGTTTGGGTTCATTGGCTACGATATCATCGTGCAAGCGACGGTACACCTGAAACAAGTGGGCTTAATGCACTCGCGATTAACGGCAAAAACGATTTTGGTGAAATTGGATATGGTGGGCCTGCTCCACCAGACAAACGTCATACGTACGTCTTCAAGGCATATGCGCTTGATGTATTTTTAGATCTAGATGAAGGCTATTCCAAACAAGAATTAGAAGATGCAATGAAAGGTCATATAATTGCAGAAGCAAAACTAACTGGAACTTTTGCTCCATAAAATTTATTTATTTTTTTCAGCGATTCTATATCTTAGGTATTTGTCATCTGGAGAAAATTTTGCCGGATGAACGCTAACTGTCTTGTCACCACATTCCTTACAAGCATCTTTTAGCGTATATTTTTTACATTTTGTACATTTTCTTAATTGAAATCGCATAACTATCCCTCACCAGTCTTTCTAGATCCTTC
>CAYVQV010000008.1:0-19998 GCA_964454035.1 uncultured Candidatus Nitrosopelagicus sp.
CATTTGGTTCCCTAATGTCAACAGTTATGGCATTTAGGATTCCTACTACTGGAGGTTCATCTTGCCAACCAACCTCAATTTCATAAGAACCAACCTCAACTGTAGTATGTGCATGTACAGCAGAAAAACCTGTTCCAATGATAAATAATGCTGTCAACATAACAAAATATTTTTTCACGATTCCAAGACAAATACACAAGTTATTATCTTTACTAAAATGGTACAATTTTCGAATTGGTAATTCTTTAAATTATGAGTATCTAGGTTTTAAATAAGTTGAAAATAATCTGGTTAATTCCAATTTTATTTCTGATTGCATTCCCACTAGCTTATGCACATCCATTTCTTTTGGATTCAGAACCAGCACAAGGACAAAGTGTTTCTATTGGTACAACACAAATTATCACATATTATTCTGAGGCAGTTGAAATTGATTTTTCTGAATTAAAAATTTATGATTCTGATGGAAATCAAGTAGACAATCGTGATACTGCATATAATAATGCAGAATCATCATTAATTATTACAACACCACCACTAGAAGATGGAGTTTATACGATTGCAAGTAAAGTACTATCAAAAGTTGATGGGCATTTGGTACATGCTGCAATAATTTTTGGTGTAGGTAATGTCCAAATTGATACATCATTACTTGATTCACAACAACAATCAGAAACTACATTTATTCCAGAATCAATTGCAAGATTTCCTGGTTTAATTGGCCAAACTATTGTACTAGGAGGAGTTATTGCATCAATTGCAATATGGTCAACACGACAAAGTAGATTTAAAGATCAAATTGCATTAATTGAAAACTCGTTTAAAGCAAAATTCTCTAAAGTGATTGGTTTTGGTATAATTGCAGTATTTGCTTCTAATTTTATTATGTTGGGTGTTCAGACATGGCGTTTAGAAACATCACCATTTGATATTATTGAAACTACATTTGGTTCTACGTGGCTTACAAGAATGATTATAACTATAATTTTAATTGCAATCTGGTTTTGGTTAGAAAGAAAAAGTAAAATTTCAATTAAAACTCAATTACCAATGCTTGTTTTTGCACTTGCATTAATTGCAACAACAACAATGATGGGGCATGGTGCATCAACTGAGATGATGCCACCAATAATTTTAGATTATGTACACAATTTACTCTCGTCTATTTGGATTGGTGGTGTAATTTTCTTAGGATTTGTTGTTTTACCATCAATAACAAAATTGGATGGAAATGTTAGAGATAAAATCACCATCAGTCTGATTCCAAGATTTTCAGGAATGATAATAATTGCATTAGGAATTTTAATTATAACAGGACCAACATTACTTTGGTTCTTAGATAGTAATGTTTCATCTCTTACTGATTCAACTTACGGGAAATTAATAATAATTAAAATTGTAATTGCATTAATAATGATTGGATTTGGAGGATTTTATCAAATCAAGTTTGTAAATCAGGCAAAAAATGATTTAAAATCGACTTCAGTGTTTAAGAAATTACAAAAACCGTTAAGATTTGAAGCATGTTTGGGAATTGTTTTACTTGCAGTTGTTGCACTATTAGTAAATTCTTCTCTTCCAGCAGGAGAAATTCAATCAGTTAATGCTGAACAGGGAATTGATGGGTTTGAATCTTCACTGTTTTCAGAAAATGCAAGATTTGATGTTAGTGTTGTACCAGTTGGAATTGGTACAAATCAGATAAGTGTAATAGTTTCAGGACTAGATGATCAACCGCTTTCAGATATTTCTACTGTAAAAATCAAAGTTTCTAATCCATCTAGAAACATAGCACCAATTGAGGCACTTGTTACTGAGAATCAAGTTTCTGGCCAACAAACAATTACGAAATATTCTGCAGAGTCAACTTTTAGTTTTGCAGGAACTTGGCAAATTGAATTAGAAGCACAACGAACAGAAAATGCAAACGAGAATGTCTTGTTTGATGTTAGAATTAAGCCTGCATTAACTGACATGAGAACTGAAATTATTGAATATGAATTACCTGCAGACGATACTGCACCATTACATCCTGTCTATGATGGGAAAAACATCTGGATTTCTGATGCACAAAAACCAAGACTATGGAAATTTTCTACAGATGATAAGCAGTTTACTCCATACACATTTGATGGTCTAACTACAATTTTCATGGATATAGATAATGATGGAAAAATTTGGTTTACTGACACACCAAATTCTAAAATTGGAAGCTTTGATCCAAAAACAGAAAAGTTTGAAATTATTGAACTACCACAATTTACACTAGTTAGTAAGAAATCGATTCCTACATCAATTGCAATTGATCATGACAATGATGTATGGGTTGCAATAATTGATCAAAGTATATTATTAGAATATGAGCAACAAACCAAGAGATTTCATATCTATAATACCCTAACTACAGATGCTGGCCCAACTTCAATTGCGATTGATAGTTCCAATAATGTTTGGTTTGCAGAATCATTAGCTGGAAATCTTGGAAAGATTGATTCACAAACAAAAGAAATGACAGAATTTACACCTAGTGATGGACCATTGGCAGAACCATTTGCATTGATGATTGATAAAGAAGAAAATATTTGGATTGCAGAGCACATTGGTCCTGCCATTACAAAATTTAATCCAATCTTAGAAAGTTTTGATCAAGTTAAAGTTGATAATCCTGAATCCTTACCATTTGGAATGGTTTTGGACAAATATGACAATATTTGGGTTGCACAGCATGTAGTTGACAGTCTTGTTGTGTATGATCCTTACAATGACAGAATAACTGAAGTTACAATACCAACTGAAGGTTCCTTTACACAATTTGTAACATCTGATAATAACGGAGATGTTTGGTTTGTTGAACAACGTGGAGCAAAGATTGGTAAGGTTTCAATTAGTTCTGTACCTGGTCAAACAACAATTTTACAAGAATCATCTACATTTGAAATAAAGTATGTAGAGCTGGTAGCACCATTGATTGCAGTTGGAATAATTACCACATCATTATTTTATGTAAAAAGCGTTAGAGATAAGAGAAAAATTGATGAAATGATTAAGGACAAATCTGAAATTTAATCATAAAAACGTTAGTTAACTACAATAGTAGTTCCAAATATTCGTAAGTATGAAATTTTACTTTACACTTCTAGTTTGTATAATCTCGATTTCATTATTTATTCCTGCATTTGGTCATGGAACAGGAATTGAATCATCACCATTCATTAAAGTAGATGATAGAGAAATTCGAGTAACTGTTGAACAGTTAGAATTAGATAAATATGAATCAGAGAAAAAATTTTTTCAAATACACGCATATGATAGAACAAATAATCAAACTCTTGAAGACATAAATTTTGATATTAAATTATTCAAAGATGATGAATTATTATTAAGTAATTCCTTTTATGAGCAAGAAGGATTACTTGTTTTAGATTTAACCACAAATGAAAGTGGAATTTTTACTTTTCATATAATAATTAATTCTGAAGATCAATTTGGAACAATTACTGACTTGGAATCTGTAAATGAAGTTAGTATAACCGAAATTACTCATCATCTTCAAACAGTTGAGCAAATTCCAGTTGAATTTAGAGTTAAATCATATTATGATAACATAACAAGATTTGTTTACAATCAAACTGAACAAACAGCAAAAATTATAATTCCATTTGATTGGAAAGAACAAAACATTTCTCATACAAGTGTAGTTCATGCAGAAATTATGTTTCCAAAAAACTTTGTATCTTTTTTGACTCCAAATTATTTTGGTACTGCAAATGGCATTGATCTTTTCAAATCTTCTATTTTTATTGATGATTACTCTGAAGAGGAAAGTAGACTTGTACACTTTGTCTTACTAAAAGATCATTTGAGATACTTAAAAGCTGAAATGAAAAGTATGAATTCCGAAATTCCAAATGTTTTGGAACTTGTTTTAAAAAAAGGTGAAGAAATTAAGTTCCCAATAAGTGCATTAACTATCAGTGAAGAATATCAAGTTGATTTAGCATGGGATCCAAAGAAAATTGAACCTAATATAAAAACCAAATTTATCTATACATTCCGTGATCCATATACTCTTGCTCCAATTAGAGATTCTGATTACACTTTTACTTTATTACAAAATAATAAAGAAATTTTTTCAAAATCATCTTATGCAAAAATTGGAGGTGATTGGACAGATTATACATTTTCTGAACAGGAGACTGGTGTAACAGTTGCTCGATTCTCAAATATTTCAGGCAGTGGTCAGGAAACAGAATTTGCATTTATTGTTTTAGAAGCTGAAAAGTCAAATGTTGTTTCAATTCCTTTTTGGATTAAAGATCATGCAAAATGGTGGGCAGAAGGTGTCTTTGATGATAATACATATGCTGATGGAATTGAATACATGATTAATACTGGTATAATTGTAATACCAGTAACACAGAATGATGTTGAAAATCAGGATGCGATAATTCCTGAATGGGTAAAAAACACTGCAGGATGGTGGGCTAATGATGAGATTCCAGATTCTGCATATGTAAATGCAATTCAGTATTTGATGAAAGAAGGAATTATCACAGTTACATAGAATTTTCTTAATACTATTATACAAATTATAGGCACACATATTGTCAAATGTTTCCTTTAAAGGATGAGAATCCACATCCACCTGGGTTTAAACCAAAACTTACAATTGCATTAATAATTATTAATGTGGTTGTATTTGGCATAGAAGTTTCTGTTACTGGAGAATTTTTTGATTTTACAAACCGTCAAGCAATGAATATGTTTTTGAATTGGGGTGCTGTTCCGGGTTGTATTACTGGACAAATTAGTGGAATCAATACTGGTGTTGACGTAATAACTTGCCCTGCATTTCCAGAACTTACATTACTATCATCTACTTTCATGCACGGCGGTTTACTACATCTTGGTGGTAACATGTTGTTTTTGTGGATATTTGGTGATAACATAGAACTAAAGTTTGGTAGAGTAAAGTATCTTGGAATTTATTTACTATGGGGAGTTGGTGCAGGATTAATTCATATCTTAGGTGATCCTGGCAGTGGAATTCCTGCAGTTGGAGCATCTGGTGCAATCTCTGGAGTTTTGGGTGCATATCTAATAATTTTTCCACGAGCAAGAGTACTCACATTCATGATGCTAGGTTTCTTTTGGAGAATGATACACATCAAGGCAATGTACTTTCTTCCATTTTGGTTAGTATTCCAAAATTTAATCCCATTTTTTATTGGTGGCTTTGGTGTTGCAGGTGGTGGTGTTGCATATCTTGCACATATTGGAGGATTCATTTTAGGAATAGGTGTTGGTTATGCATATAAAAAATTGAATCGATCCAATTCTACATATGGAACTCGTTATGGTTACAGAGACGACTGGCGATAGTTTAAAAATTAAATTGATGAGATTCTCAGTTAACATATGCCATACATACAGGTATCACTCTATCCAGGTCGTACTGACCAACAAAAACAGGATTTTGCAAAATCAATAACAAAATCTGCAGTTGAAATTCTAAAAACAAAAGAAGAACATGTAATTGTAGTTTTTGATGAGAATCCAAAAGAGAATTGGTTTCTAGCCGGAAATCAACTCTAATCTATCTTTTTATTTTCATTTTATTTACAAATCTTATGTCAAAGATTGCACTTGTACAGTTCAAAGCATCAATTGATAAGGAAAAAAATCTTCCAAAAATTCTAGACTACATCAAGCAAGCTGCAAGGAATCATGCAGATATGTGTACTTTTCCTGAATACATGATGTTTTTTACGCCATCAACACAATCAGCAAAACAAGTAGCACAACAAGCCGAAACTATCAGTGGTGAATTTGTGTCAGCAATTGCAAAGTGTGCAAAAGAAAATTCTATTAGTGTTGTTGGAACAATGTACGAAAAAAGTAGAAAAAAAGATCGTGTTTATGATACATCATTTATTGTAAATAAAAGTGGAATTATCATTGGTAAATATAGAAAAATTCATCTTTATGATGCATTAGGTTTTAAAGAATCTTCTAAAATGTCACCTGGATCATTAATTCCTAGGCCAACTAAAACTTCAGTTGGAAAATTAGGAATGATGATTTGTTATGATTTACGGTTCCCTGAAATGTCAAGAGCATTAGCATCTGCAGGAACAGAAATACTTGTAGCACCATCTGCTTGGGTTAACGGTCCTATGAAAGAGGAACATTGGTTGACATTAAACAAATCACGTGCAATTGAAAATGGATGTTATGTCATAGCACCAGATCATCTAGGTCATGTTTATTCAGGAAGAAGTCTTGCTGTAGATCCATATGGTAGAATACTTCTTGATATGAAGAAACGACAGGGAATTGGTTACGTTAACATCTCATTAGAAAAGGTTTATGAAATTCGAAAAAAACTTCCTTTATTAAAAAATCGTAGAACAGATATTTATTCAAATTTTAAACTTTAGATTTTCTGCTAGTACATTTAATATTTCCACATTGTTTTTGCCATTTCTGTTTTCTAGAAAATCTAAAAAATATAGTAGGCCATGAACAAAAATTACATTTAATTTTTGTTGCTTTTAGCATTGCTTTTTGTAAAAGTGGTGATGATGCTTTGCAACCATTATAGTAATTTGTGCACCCGATGAATCTTTTTTTTGTTGTATGTGATTTTATTACCAAAAGCTGTCCTGATTTACATTCAGGGCATTCTACCAAGCCATCTTTAGGAGTATTTGTACCTAAAATTACATATTTTTTCTTTTTTGCAGACCATGATAGAAAGCCATTAGAATCAAGATATTGAGCAATTTCTGTTTTAAATAATTTAACATTATTTTTTGTTACTCTGACAGAATCTCTCTTTGTTATTTTATTTTTTGAGATTATAGTTTGCTTCATACATTCTTTTGAATTCTTCCTTAATCAAATTTTTTGCATAATTTTTATACTCGATTTGTCAGCAAAATTTGTGGAAAACGTTTGTGTTTTAGGTGCAGGTAGTACAAAATACGGTAAATTAGATGACAGTATATCTGATATTACAATTCAAGCATCTGCAGCTGCAATTGAAAATGCTGGTATTGAACCCAAAGAGATCAAAGCAGGTTACATATCAAATGTTTTCGGAGTTGCAGATAAGCAGGTTCACTTAGGCCCTGTTGTAATGAGTAATCTAGGAATTTCTGAAAGACCATCACTATCAATTGAATCTGCATGTGGAAGTGGTTCTGTTTCATTTAGAGAAGCGTTTGCAAATGTTGCTGCAGGATTTTATGACGCAGTACTTGTTACTGGTGTAGAAAAAGTTACTCATACAGGAACAGAATGGACTACAACTTACTTTTCTTATTGCTCTGATTTTTTCTATGAAGGACAAGCAGGTGCATCATTCCCTGGATTGTTTGCATCAATGGCAAGAGCATATCTTAATGAATTTGATGCAACTGAAGAAGATCTTGCCAGTGTTGCAGTAAAAAATCATGATAACGGTCTTTCAAATCCGAAAGCACATCTTAGAAAAAAAATTACTATCGATGATGTAATGAATTCAGCAGTAGTAGCAAGTCCTTTGAAACTTTTTGACTGTTGTCCATTTTCAGATGGAGCTAGTTCTGTAGTTATCTGTAATGAACAGTTTGCAAAAGATCATTCAAATAATTATGTAAAAGTAATTGGTTCAGGACGTGGTGGTTCACCTGCAGCATTACAAGGTCGTGATCATCTTACAACAATTCCAAGTACTAAAATTGCAGCTGCAGATGCATACAAAATGGCAGGTATTACAGCAAAAGATGTTGATTTTGCAGAAGTTCATGATTGTTTTACAGTAGCTGAGGTAGTTGACACTGAGGATCTTGGATTCTTTGAAAAAGGAAAAGGTGCTCAAGCTGCACGTCAAGGTGAAACTAAACTAAACGGTTCAATACCAATTAATCCATCTGGTGGCTTAAAATCAAAAGGACATCCAATTGGTGCTACAGGTGTTGGTCAAGTAGTTGAAGTGTTTGAACAATTAACAGGAAAATCTGGTGAACGAACAGTTAATGATGCAAAAATTGGTTTAACACAAAATTTTGGTGCAACTGGGGCTAGCTGTGCAGTTCATATCTTTGAAAGTGTGTAAGTTGTCAGCAAAACCTGAATTTATTGAACAAGCCAAGAATGGAAAGATTCTAGCTAGAAAATGCACAAAGTGTAATGAATTACATCTTGCAACTGTATATTTCTGTAAAAAATGTGGTAACAAAGGTTTTGAAAATTCTATACTTACTGGTAAAGGTAAAATTGTAACATATACAATTATGACTGTCCCACCTGAAGGATTTGAGGAATTTGCTCCTTATGCATGGGTAGTTATGGAGTTAAATGATGATTCTAGGCTTAGAATTTCCGGATTTCTAGGCAACATTGCAACACCAGAGGATCTTCCTATTAGTACACCAGTAGAAATTATCGGTTTTGATCAACGAGGAATTATTATTAAAAAACAATAGCACATTATTATTTTAACTATTAAAAAATAATCTTGTTATTTTTAAATACTGATTATAAGAACTTGAAGTATGTCTGTAGAAGTTGTTTGTGGAAAATGTGGTGAAAAAATATCTTCGATGAAGATGTTAAAATCCGTAAAAGAACTTCTAAAACACTATAATAATAAATGTCCTAAATGCGGACAAAAACTTTCTACATCTCAATTTTCATTAGATATAGAAAAAAAATAATTTCAACGATCATTTTCTTAGTAACAACAACTCTTAATAGTTAATTTTCTTTTACATTGTTTTATGGGAAAAGATGAGGAAGCAGAATTTGAAGAAGAATTAGATCTAAATGCTGATGTCAACGACGACGACGATGATTTAATGTTAGATGAAGATTCCAAAGATGGTGGTGGTCTTTTACAATCTACATCAAAACGTGTTAGAATGATATTTTCTGTTATGGCAAGTCCCAATAGAATAGATATTTTAAGAATTCTTAATTCAAAAGGTCCATTAACATATTCTGAGCTAAAATCATTAGCTGGTTTTAAATCAAAAAAAGAGAGTGGTAAATTTGCCTATCATCTTAGAAAACTTTTACGTCAATCATTAGTTGCACTTAATAAATCTGAAAGACGATATACAATTACCAATCTTGGTAAATTAGTATTGAGCCTTGCAAGACAAATTGAAGAGCGTTCAATTATTGAGAGTGGAAAAATGTATGTACGTACATCACATGATTCTATTGAAGAATTTAATTCTCAAAAAATTATTCAATCATTAGTTCGTGAAGGAAGTTTACCATTGGAACTTTCACAAAAAATTACTGAAGAGGTTGAAAATCGCATATACAAATTCCAAACAACATATCTAACAGGTTCATTAATCCGTGAAATGGTTGATAACGTACTTTTGGAACATGGATATGAAGAATATAGAAACAAGCTTGCACGTCTTGGTATGCCTGTTTTTGATGTTCAAGAAATGTTTACGAACGTAGAAAACAATCAAAACGGTACGGAAGATATTTTATTCAAAACTGGAAAACATGTTTTATCAGAATATTTACTCACAAATACACTACCAAAAGATGTAGCAGACTCTCATTTATCAGGCGATTTACACATATCAAATCCAGGAATATGGTCACTTGTGCCTGATACAGTATTTCTGAACATTAAAGAATTAATTGAAGATGGTTTGGAATTAGGCGGAAAATCTCTTGGTGTATCACGAATTTCACAACCTAAAACTCTTGATGATTTATCCATTATACTACCAATGGTTTTTTCTTTAGTGTCAAAAGAAGCATCACAAGAAGTTGTGATAGATGAACTTCCAGCATTATTGACAAAAACTTCAAAGAATTTGGCAGATATTGAGAAAAAACTTCTTGATATCTTTAAACTTTCTTCTACATCTATAAGTTATGAAAAATCTCCAACAATAATCTCATTCAGACTTCCTTTATCTACAGATCAAAAAGTCATTAAGTCAATATTATCAGTATACAAATCATATGTACAAATTACACCATTACCAAAAATTGGACTAGTAATCGATTATGAAAAAGGAAAAATACCAGAGGTATCTGATGCTTTATCTACAATAATCTCTCTTGGTGGTAATGTCATATTCTCAAAAGGATCTTGTTCTACAAATGCAATATTAAAAGATGAGGAAAAACATATTGGAACATCAATCAAACTTGGTTCATTAACAATTAATCTTCCACGACTTGCATTTGAATCAAACAAAGATGAGACATATTTTAGAGCCAGACTTGCTTTACTAATTAAACCAGCAATCGATTCAATGGTAATGAGAAAGAAAGATATTTCTGATCTTACTAGACGAGGAATAAATCCACTTCTTAGTACTAATACTCAATTCATGCAAAAAAATTCCATGTCTTTAACTTTAAATCTTGTCGGACTAAAAGAGGCTGTCTTTAATATACTTGGTCATAAGGATGACAAAGAAGGTAAAGAAATTCTCTACAAAGTTATTCAAACTGCAGTTGACGTTGCATCAAAGAAAGGAAAAGAATGTGAAGTGAATGTTACAATTGCAATGGTTGACAGTGATGGAATTTCAAGATTTGTAACTTTAGATAGTGAAAAATATGGTAAAAATTCTGTTCAAGATTCAACTTCTTCAGGATCATATTCACAAGGATTATCAATAAATCCATCAAAACTTGAGGATTTGACACCAAAGAATGCATCAATTTTAGAATCTAATAATATTGCAAAGGCTCTGAACGGTGGTTTGCTTTTAAAGATTAATTTTGCAAAAAAACCCAAGTCTACAGAAATAAAGGCTGTAATTGAAAAATTTGCAGTACTAACTTCGTCGTTTAAACCAATTGTTCATGCACCTGTATGTGGTAATTGTGGCTACAAAGACGAGAAATTAGTCGACAAATGTCCAACTTGCAAGTCACAATACATTCTTTAAAACGAAATTCGTTTTTTATTTTCCATTCTAATTGTGTACTAGACAATCTAATCACACAAAGTTTTTCCATATGATATCTTTCATCGATCTATTTCAAGAATATAAAACAATTTTAGACTTAGTAAATTACCACTACAAAGAATATTGTAGCGTTGTAAAAACTTTCAAGCTCAAACTAAGAAAATAGTTTGCAAAGAAGATATATTCTTGATCAAATTAACATACTCTTGAGGAGTTATAATTGGTTGAAAATTCACAAATAGAGAGTTCTATAGGAGAAATTAGGAAAAGAAATGGCAAAGTAACAAGCTTTGACAAAAATAAGATCACAAATGCTATTTCTAAAGCATTAATGGCAACAAATGATGAAGATCGCGATCTCGCAGAAAAATTAACTAACGGTGTATTAGACAAGCTAATCACACAAGGTTTTTCCACATCACATCCTCCAAGTGTTGAAGATATTCAAGATATGGTTGAATCAACATTAATTGAACAGGGCCACAGTGAAATTGCAAAATCATACATTCTGTATAGACATGAACGCAGAAAAGTAAGAGATGAAAAAATGAAAGTTCTAAATACAGATAGTCTTGATTCTGTTTCTAAGAAATTTGATCTTAATTGCCTCCGTGTTTTAGCATCACGTTATTTGATGAGAAACAACAAAAATGAAATCACTGAAAGTCCAACATCAATGTTTGAAAGAGTTGCAATTCTAATTGCAATTGGGGATCTTTTACATGATAGTGAAGTTTTTGCAAAAACAGGTAATACACAACAAAACATTGAGGAGGCAACAGAATATCTTGCTAAACTTGATCACTTTGATTATAAATTTAAAATTGGTGAATATTATCTAAACAAGTGGCACTTTAGAGGTTTAATCAATGGTTATGTTGATCTTGCAAAGAAAAATCAAGTGAAAATAAGTTTTAAAGAACTCTTAACACAATTAGCTGCTAAAAAATTTAATATTTATTCTGAAAGAATAGATGAATACAATTCATTAATGACATCACAAATCTTTTTACCAAATTCACCAACAATGATGAATGCAGGTGGACGTCTTGGTCAATTATCTGCATGTTTTGTTCTTGGAATGCCTGATGATATGGCAGGAATTATGAAATCAACATCAGACGCTGCTTTAATTTTCAAATCAGGTGGTGGTGTTGGAATTAATTATTCTGATTTAAGAGAAGAAGGAGACATTGTTGCATCTACATCAGGCGTAGCATCAGGTCCAGTTTCATTCATGAATATAATAAATTCAGTTACAGAGGTAGTGAAACAAGGAGGAAAACGACGTGGTGCAAACATGGGTATCATGGATGTATGGCATCCTGACATTGAGAAATTCATAACAAATAAGACAGAGCCAGGAGTATTAGAGAATTTTAACGTAAGTGTAGGAATTTGGGAGGACTTTTGGAATGCTTTAGTTAATTCAGAAGATGGTGCTTATACATTAAGAAGTACTCGTGATAATTCTCCTGTAAGAGAAGTTAATGCACATCACTTGATTGATCTTATTGCAAATTCTGCTTGGAAGAGTGCTGAACCTGGATTAATTTTCTTTGATAAAATAAATGAGTATAATGTTTTTGCAAAAGCAAGGGGTGGTCCACTTAAAGCAACCAATCCATGTGGTGAACAAAGTCTTTATCCATACGAATCATGTAATCTTGGTTCAATTAACTTAGCTAATCTTGTAAAAAGAAAAGCAGATGGTCAGTATGAGTTTGATTGGCAGAAATATGAAGAAGTGATAAGAAAAACAACAAGATTCTTAGACAATGTAATTGACGTTAATCATTATCCTGTTCCAGAAATTAGTGTAGCATCAAAAGAATCAAGACGAATAGGTCTTGGTGTCATGGGAGTTGCTGATCTATTGTATAAGCTTAGAATCTCATACAATTCTAAAGAAGGCTATGAATTTATGTCAAAACTTTCTGAAGCATTATCATATTTTTCAATGGAAGAAAGTGTAGCATTATCACAATCAAGAAGTGAATTTCCATTATGTTCAAAGACAGAATATCCTGACGGTAAGATTCCAATTGCTGGTTTTTATCAAAAACCAAAAAGTGCACATTATTATGATTGGGATGCATTAGTCACAAAAATAGAAAAATATGGAATTAGAAATGTTCTAACAACTACAGTTGCTCCAACAGGTACATTATCAATGATTGCTGATTGCTCTAACGGAATGGAGCCAACATTTGCACTAGTCTTTGAAAAAAGAGTTACCGTGGGTAGATTCTTCTACACAAATAAGATCTTTGAAGAAGTATTACGAGAAAATGGACTTTACAGTGAAGAATTACTTGCAAAAGTTGCTAGTAATTATGGTTCTGTAAAAGGAATACCAGAAATTCCAGAATGGATACAAAACATCTTTGTTACTGCAATGGATATACATTGGTCAGATCACTTAATGGCTCAAGGTGTTTGGCAAGATTGGATTGGAAATGCAATTGCAAAGACAATCAATATGCCAAATGATGTATCAGCTGAAGATGTAAAAGCTGCATATTTACTTGCACATGAAATAGGTCTAAAAGGAATTACTGTGTACAGAGATGGTTCTAGGCATAAACAAGTATTGCATATGACAGATGAAAATTCCACGAAAACATTTGACGTAACTCCTTCTAATTATTTGTATGATTATATTCGAGATACAATTACCAATCCATACATTAGAGAAGAGGTGAATAATGCATTAAAATTGGCTGTACCACATGAAAATATCACAAGGCCTACTCCTTTAGTAGATGAAAATAAAAAAGAAAATCTTTGTCCTACATGTAATAACAATCTTGTATTGATTGAAGGCTGCAGTATTTGTATTGAATGTGGTTATAGTGGTTGTACATCTGGATAATCATAATTTAAAAAACAAATATTAGATTAATTATTACGTATATACATGCTAACACTAATTCTTGCTGATTCATCATTAGAACTTGTACCTAAAGAATTACAAAATCATCCATCAGTAATTTCATACTGTAAGAGAAATAGAAAAAAATCTTCTGAAATATTACTTGATAATTCTTGGCATTTTGCAGCTATGAAAGAAATTTCAAATGAAATAAAGCGAGGAAGACCGGATATAATACATTTAGCACTTTTAACGATATGCAACAGTCCATTATATTATGAAAAAAAGATCAAAGTCTTTGTTCACACTATCAACAATCAAGTTATCACATTAGGTGATCAAGTTCGATTACCAAAATCATATCATAGATTCCAAGGAATAATTGAGAAATTATTCAAAGAAAAAAAAATTGAAGTCTCAGATTCCAAATTAATGGAAATCGAGAATATGACTTTTGAAGAGTTGATAAACAAAATAAAGCCTGAAAAATTAGTTGGATTTTCAACAGAAGGTAAGAATAGTACATTTGAGGAGTCTGCAAAGACAATCACTGATAATTCATGTATAGTAATTGGTGGATTTCAAAAGGGACATTTTCAAGAAAATATAAAAAACAAATTTGATCAAATTGAAAAATTATCGGAGAATTCTTTAGAAACGCATGTAATTCTTAGTAGAATCATCTATGAGTATGAAAAAACCATTTTTATGTAGGTAGAAAAGTTTTCTTCCTTATGCAGTCATAGTATAGCCTGGTTAGTATTCGGGGTTTCCAACCCTGTGACGCGGGTCCGAATCCCGCTGACTGCATCTTATTATTGATCAATTTTTTTACTATTACCTTTTGAATTAATTATGAATAATTCAAAAAAAGAAATTGCAACAAAGCGAATAGAAATTCTATTTGCTAATGCAGTCTCTAATGCACGACTAGAACCAGATTTGGCCGAAAGACAGGCATTATTAGCAAAAAAAATCAGTATGAAGTACAAAATAAAAATGCCATATGAAATCCGATCATGTTTTTGCAAAAAATGCAAAAAATTTATCGTACCAGGAATAAATTCTAAAGTTCGAATTGGTAGAAGCAATGTTAAATCTATTAGAGTTACTTGCAACTTTTGCACACATACATACAGAAAAATTATCTAAAAACTAACTATGATTTATAAGACGATTATCAAGTTTTTCATTTAATGGCTAAAGTATATGATGTACCAGCAAATGACTTGATAACTAAATTAGCAGAAGTATTGAAAACTGAAGATATTCCTGCTCCAAGTTGGTCACCATTTGTTAAAACTGGTGCACATGCAGATAAAGCACCACAAAAAGCTGATTGGTGGCATACTAGATGTGCATCAATCTTAAGAAAAATCTATCTTCATGGTCCTCTTACAGTAAATGAACTTAGAACCATTTATGGTGATGGAAAAAGAAACATGTACTATGGTGCTAGACATCATAAAGATGCTAGTGGCGCAATAATTCGAAATGCAATTCACGGTCTGGAGAAATTAGGTTATGTTGAAAAAATTGAGAAAAAAGGAAGAGTTGTTTCTCGTCAAGGAATGCAAAAACTTGATAAAATGTCGACTGAAATTCTAAATGAAATGATCCAGAATACTCCAAAACTAAAAATTTACTCTTAGTGTTTTTATAATGAGTTTTCCAGATCCAGAACAAAATAATGAACAACCAAATGAAGAACAGATTTCTGCACAAAAAGATATGTTGTTAAAACAAATACTTTCTGGTGAAGCCAGATTGCGACTAAATAATGTTAAAATGGTGAAACCAGAACTTGCAAATTTAGTTGAAAACTATCTACTTGGATTAGCTTCACAAGGAAAAACACAAGGACAGATTACTGATGAACAACTCAAACAAATTTTAATGTCTGCCCAACAACCAAAGAAAGACTTCAAGATTAATAGAATCTGATCTCAAGAAAATATAATTAGGGGTAAAAAGGTCAATCTTCATGAAAGCAGTTGTGTATCGTGAATATGCACCAGATGATGATTATGCTAAAATCCTCAAGGTTGAAGACATCGACGATCCAAAACCCAAACCAAATGAGGTTGTGTTAAAACTAAAAGCAGCAGCACTCAACTATAATGACATTTGGGGAATGAGAGGAGAACCAATTGCAATACCATTACCTCATGTATCTGGTTCAGATGCAGCAGGAGATGTTGTTGAAGTTGGAGAAGATGTTCAAAATATTAAAGTTGGTGATAGAGTTGTATCTCATTCAAATCTTGCATGTAGAGTTTGTGAAATGTGTACCTCTGGTAGAGAATTTGATTGTGCAAAAAGACAAGTTTGGGGATTCCAAACCGGTCCACTTTGGGGTGCATACAGCGAACTTGTACATCTTCCAGAAGTAAATATTTCAAAAATTCCTGAAGGTGTATCATATGAAGATGCTGCAGCAGCATCCATGACAATTCTTACCTCGTGGCATATGTTAGTTGGAAGAGCAAAAATCATTCCTGGGCAGACTGTTCTTATTATGGGCGGTGGTTCAGGAGTAGGAAGTTTTGGAATTCAAATTGCTAAATTGTATAATTGTAAAGTTATTGCAACAGCTAGTCCAGATAAACTAGAAAAATGTCTTGAATTAGGCGCAGACTACGCAGTTGATCACAGAAAGGATGATTGGCACAAAGAAGTAAGAGCAATTACGAAAGAAATTGCAAAATCAACTGGTGTCCAACCTGGTATTGATTTGACATTTGACCACATTGGCCAAACTCATTTCAACAAACAACTTACACTTCTCAAATATGGTGGAACTCTAGTTTCATGTGGAGCCACTACTGGTTATGACGCACAAATTGATCTAAGACACATATTCTTTAAAGGAATCAATGTCTTAGGCTCAACTCAAGGAACAAAAGCAGAGATGGAACAAGGATTATACTGGATGGGACAAGGAAAAATCAAAGCAGCAATTGATTCAATTCATTCTTTCGAGCAAGCAGCAGAAGCACATACAAAAATGCTCCAAGGAAAGTTCTTTGGCAAAATCTTAATGAAGCCTGAAGGCGCTTAATCATTAATGACAAATCTATTCCGTAGTCTAATTTTTGTTCCAGGAAATAATCCAAGGTTTTTAGAAAAGGCAAAATCACTTTCAGCTGATATTGTTTGTTTTGATCTTGAAGATTCTGTGCCAGATAAAGAAAAGAAAAAGGCTAGAACAATGATCAAAAATGCATTAAAGAAAAAAAATCAATACTCTGCATCTGTTTTTGCGAGAACAAATTCACCAGATTCTAATAAAATTGAAGCAGATCTAAAAGAGATTGTACAAAAAGGAATAGATGGAATTATCATTCCTAAGGTAAATTCAGCAAAGGAGATTAAAAAAATTGAAAAAATCATTTTATCTATAGAGAAAAAGCGAAAGATTAGAGGAATTCGTTTGATTCCATCAATTGAATCTGCTCTTGGTGTGATAAATTGCTATGAAATTGCTTCATCCAGTAAGAGAATTGATGCATTAGTATTTGGAATATTTGATTTACTAAATGATGTTGGTATTGAATATGCTAAGGGAAATCCATTAGGTGCAAAATATTCTAGATATAAAGTTCCTATCGCTGCAGCAGCTGCAGGAGTTTATGCAATTGATGGAATATGGCAAGATATCAAGGACACTTCTGGTCTTAAGAAAGATTGTAAAATAGGAAAAAGTCTGGGCTACGTTGGTAAGAGTGTAATTTATCCAGATCAGATTAATACAGTTCATAAAATTTTTCATCCTAATAAAACAGAAATTGCGTGGGCAAAACTTGTTGTCAAAACATATGATCGTTCAACAAAAAAAGGAAAAGGAGCTACTGTTGTTAGTGGAAAAATGATTGATGAAGTTCATTATAAAAGAGCAAAGGCTTTACTTGAAGTTAGTAAATAATTATTTTATTAATTTTGTAGTATGTCGATAAAGGTCATACAATGTTTTACCATCTAAAACATCATCTCTATCAAATTTTTGTTTTTTTATCTTATTTTTCTTTTCACTAGTCATTATAACTTGGAATTAGATGGTATATTATTTATATCCAATCATGTATCATGTAGCCATGTTTACTGGAATAATAACTGGAACAGGAAAGATAAAGAAAATTGAAAGAAATACAAAAAATAGGAGTGCAATTAAAGTTTTAGTTGATCTAGGTAAGAATTCAAAGGGTCTAAAAATTGGTCAAAGTGTAGCACTTAATGGAGTTTGTCTTAGTGCAACAAAAATATCTAAAAATATTTGTGGTTTTGAAATGATTGATGAAACTATGAAAAAAACAGATCTTGGGAACTTAAAAGTTGGTGGTATAATTAACGTTGAAAGAAGTTTAAAGGTTGGTGAAAGATTAGAGGGACATTTTGTTTTGGGTCATGTTGATGGAGTTGCAAAAATTACTAAGATAGAAAAAAATCCAAAAGAAGTTAAAATTTGGTTTAAAATTCCAAAAAAATTAACTAAGTATGTAGTTCAAAAAGGTTCTATTGCGTTAGATGGAATAAGTCTTACTGTAGTTGATGTAAAAAAAGATCTTGCATCAGTATGTTTAATTCCACATACAATTAAAATAACAAATTTCAAAACAAAAAAAATTACTGACAAATTAAATATTGAAACTGATATTCTAGGAAAATACATACTTAACTGAGCATGATTATCTACCAATAAATTGGTAATAACAAAATTTCTAGTAAACTTTATAATATCTACACAATGATTTTTTAATATGACATTTGATTCTGCAATTTCTTCAATTAAGCAAGGAGAATTTGTAATGATTCATGATTCTGATGGACGAGAAAATGAAATTGATTTGGTAGTTGCTGCACAATTCATTACACCTGAACATATTGCTAGAATGAGACAACATGCAGGAGGTTTAATTTGTCTTGCAATTGACGATACGTTGGCACATAAGTTGGAATTGAACTACATGCATGACATACTATCTAATTCTAGTTCTTTTGATTCTGATTCTAGAAAGATGATTATGGGAACAGCACCATATGGGGATCATCCAACATTTTCTATTTACATTAATCATAAGCAAACATACACTGGAATTACTGATAGGGATAGAGCTTTAACCATAAAAGAAATGGCAGAATTATATAATTCTGATAATCCAAAATCTAAATTCTTATCATCATTCAAGACACCAGGGCATGTTCCTATTTTATTGGCTTCTAGAGGATTATTATCTTCTAGAAAAGGTCATACAGAAATGTCAATTTATTTGACACAACTTGCAAAATTATCTCCAATCACTGCAATTTGTGAAATGATGGATGGACAAACTTATTCTGCATTATCAGTTGAAAAGGCTCAACAATATGCTAAAGATAATGCAATTCCATTTATTGATGGAAAAGAATTATTAGAATTTGCTAAGGTGCATTAATTTTGAATGTTGCTATAGTTGTTGCAGAATTTAATGAGAAAGTGACATCAAGAATGTATGATGTTGCAATTAAAAAAGCAAAAGAAGTAAAATTAAATGTAAAATATACTTCTAGAGTTCCAGGTATTTTTGACATGCCAATAGTTATTGATAAATTATTACAAAAGAAAGATGTAGATGGAATTATAACATTAGGTGCTGTGATTAAAGGTCAAACAAAACACGATGAAGTAATTGCAAATTCAACAGCAAGAAATATTGCAAAACTATCAATTAAATATCAAAAACCTGTAACACTTGGCATATCAGGTCCTGGAATGAGTGAAAGACAGGCATATGCAAGAATAAGACCAGTATCAGAAAACGCAGTCAACGCAGTTCTAAGAATTCATGATGAATTAAAGAGGATCTAATATTGATTCAATTAACAATTATGAAAATTACTGGTTATGGACCATGGACATTAACTTTAGGAAGTGATAGAGAACATGAATTACAAATACTTCAGGCATCATTATATCAAAAAGTTCAAAGGCTTTTCTCAGAAAAAAATTGTCTAGTATTTCAAAATAGATCAGATGAATATTTTGCAATTACAAATGGAATGTCACTAGATGACCACGTTGATATTCAAAAGGAACTTCAGGCATCATTTGAAATCAAAATTTCGATGACTGTTGGTTATGGAAGTACACCATTTGATGCAAATGTATTAGCATATAATGGCAAAAAAGATGAAAAATTT
>CAYVQV010000009.1:0-19853 GCA_964454035.1 uncultured Candidatus Nitrosopelagicus sp.
CAGATTCAGTTGTTGATGATATAAAAAATGCTGATGCAATAATTTTTGATTGTGATGGTGTTCTTGTAGATATTACAGAGTCATATGATACTGCAATAAACGAAACTGTTTCGTATATATTAAAAGATATTCTAGGCATTCAAGCTGACACTATTGTAACACCAGAAATTCTCTATGGTTTTAAATCAAAGGGTGGATTTAATGATGAAGTTGCAGTTTGTTATGCAGTTATACTTAGTTCGTTTGCAGCAAAAGAATTAGGAAAATCATTTACAGAAATAATTAAAGATGTAATTGATAATTCTGATGAGACAGGAATAATTTCTATAGATAATTTTCTAGAAAGCATTAATGTAAAGATCACAAGTATCAAGGAGAAATTAAATTATTTTGGTTCACATGAGACAAGTTACATCTACACAATATTTGATCAGGTTTTTTATGGAGCAGAATTATATGAGAAAATTTACAGTAAACCTGCAACATTATCAACTAATGGTTTAATAGAAAAAGACAAGGTTCTAATCAATTCTGAATTAATTTCCAGTTTAGAAAAAAAATTTGGAAATAAAATTGCAGTAGTTACTGGTAGAGGAAAATTTGCATTTTCATATTCATTAAAAAACTTCTTAGATAATTTTGATCTATCAAATTCTATATTTCTAGAAGATGAATCAAAAGAACTTGCAAAACCAAATGTTGAACCACTCCTAAAATCAATTAGAGGCTTGGATTCAAAGCACTGTATCTATGTGGGTGATTCTATGGAAGATATGTTGATGGCCAATAAGGCAACAGAAATGGGGATTAAGACTACTTTTTGTGGGATTTTTGGAACTAGTAAAAAACCCGAAATTAAACTTGAGATGTTCAAAAAGAATAATGTGCCTATAATTTTGGAGTCAATTACACAGATTCCGAAGGCATTAAATCTGGATTAATTCCAAATAATTTTCGGTGTTTTGATGAAATCTAGAAAAACAAGTATCAAAAGGGAAACAAAGGAAACCAATGTTACAGTAAATGTAAATCTTGATGGTAATGGTAAAACTTCCATTAATACTGGAATTAGCTTTCTTGATCACCTGATCACTTCATTTGGAAAGCACTCCATGTTAGATCTTACTGTAAAAGCAAAATCAAAAGACGGAATTGAACATCATTTGATAGAAGATACTGCAATTACAATTGGTTCTGCAATAGACAAAGCATTAGGAAACAGATCTGGAATAACTAGATTTAGCTATGCATCAGTTCCAATGGATGAAGCATTAGCTGAAACCTCAATTGATTTGGTAAAAAGGCAATTTAGTAAAATCTCACTAAATACAAAGAGAACCAAAATTGAAGGAATATCAAGAGAGGATATAGAACACTTCTTTTTGTCTCTTACACAAAATTTGAACTGCTGTATACACATTACTGTAAAGTATGGCGATAATGACCATCACAAAATAGAGGCGGCAATAAAATCAATGGCAGTTGGATTACGTTCTGCTCTAACTAAAGATGCAAAACAAAAGGGAATACCTAGTACAAAAGGCGCAATGTAATGGTTGACGTTGCAATTTTTGATTATGGCGCAGGAAACATCTTTAGTCTAAAAACATCACTTGAAAAAAACGGTGCTACAGTAGACGTAATTACAAGTTTTGATCAAACAAAAAATTATTCTGGTTTATTACTTCCAGGAGTTGGAAATTTTGATCCTGCAATTAGAAGTATTCGTGATTACTCTGCTACCAAATTTTCAGAATTTGTTCAGAACAAAATTCCTGTTCTTGGCATATGCCTTGGAATGGAGATGTTCTTTAAACAAAGTGAAGAAGGAAAAGAAAAGGGTCTTGATGTAATAAATGGTGAAGTGGTTCTTTTACCAGAAAATATGAAAATACCTCATATGGGATGGAATAGTTTACAAATTAAACGAGATAGTATTATTCTAAATGGTGTTGATGACGGTTCTTGGGTATATTTTGTCCACTCATACAGAATAAAACCAACAGATGAGAAAATTATTGTCGCTAATGCTGATTATGGTATTCAAGTACCTGCAGTTGTTGAGAATGGAATATTTTATGGAACACAATTTCATCCTGAAAAATCAGGCAAAGTGGGTTCTTTAATGATAAAAAATTTTCTTAGAGTGTGTAAAAAATGAAAATAATACCTGCAATTGATCTTATGGATGGTAAAGTAGTTCGTTTAGTTAAGGGTGATCCTAAACAAAAAACCGTATACAGTGAACAACCAATTGAAATTGCAAAAAAATGGCAGAACGCGGGTGCTGATTTCTTACATCTAGTCGATCTTGATGCAACACTTGGTTTAGGATCAAATTCGGAATTAATTGAAAAGATATCTAATGAGATAGATATTCCAGTTCAAGTTGCAGGAGGATTAAGAACTGTTGAAAAAATTTCCAATGTATTAGAATTTGCACAAAGAGTAGTAATTGGAACAATAGCATTTGAACTAGTAGAAAATAAACAAAGAGACACTTTATCTACATTAATTTCAAAATTTGGGAAAGACAGACTTGTAATATCAATAGATCATAATGATGGAGAAATTGTAACTCATGGTTGGCAAAAATCATCAGGCATAAAATTATTTGATGCATTAAATCAGTTTGTGGATTATGGTTTTTCAGAATTTTTAATGACAAATATTTCAAAAGATGGGATGTTAGAAGGACCTGATATTGTTACACTCAAAGAAGCAACTAAAATCAATAATGCTAACATTATTGCAAGTGGTGGTGTATCCAACCTTAATGATCTTGTAAACATTAAAAATTGTAATCCTTTTGGAGTTATTTTGGGAAAAGCATTGTACGAAAATCTTGTTACAATTGAAGAGGCTAAAAAAATATGACACTTACAAAACGCATTATTCCATGTTTGGATGTAGCAAATGGTAGAGTTGTGAAGGGATTACACTTTGAATCAATCAAAGATGCCGGTGATCCTGTTTTATTAGCTGAAAAATATAGTAATGAAGGCGCAGATGAATTAATATTTCTAGATATAACTGCCTCCTCCGAACAACGTGAAACCATTAAATCTCTAGTTTCAAAAATTGCTCAAGTCATAGATATTCCATTTACTGTTGGTGGTGGTGTAAAAAGCCTACAGCACGCGCGTGATATCTTACTTAATGGTGCTGATAAAGTGGCCATAAACACAGGAGCCGTCAAAAATCCCAGTGTATTGACTGAATTAATGGAATTATTTGGAAGACAGTGTGTTGTTGTAGCAATTGATTCAAAAAGAAATTACAATATTGAAAAAGGGAAGAATATTTTTACTGAAAATAATAAACAGTTTTGGTTTGAGGTTTTCATTTATGGTGGAAAAAAAGAGACTGGATTGGATGCAATTGATTGGGCACAACAAGTTGAATCATATGGTGCAGGTGAGATATTATTAACTAGTATAGATAAGGATGGAACAAAAGATGGTTATGATACTTTACTAACAAAACAAATTGTAGATAATGTATCAATTCCTGTAATTGCTTCTGGTGGTTGTGGTAAACCAGAAGATATGATTAATATTTTTAAGAATACTGAAGTAAGTGCAGCATTAGCTGCATCAATTTTTCATTATGAGAATCATTCTGTTGATCGTGTTAAACAAATGATTAAGCAAAGTGGAATTGAAGTTAGATATTAAATTTTATTATTCTGAGGGATCACATACATTTCCATTAAACTGAGTACCATCTTGTAATACTTTATCTATAAATTCAAATTGTATTTCTTTTGGTGCAAGAGTTAAATTTTTACGGTCTTCTGTAAGAGTTGTTCCTGTTACAAGAACAGTCCATGTCCCAACAATATCTTCTTTAACACACATGTCGGCTACTCGTTCTAATGATGGTCTAAAGTATGCTTTACCATCTGGTTTTAGACTACCATTAAAATCAAAACTGTAGTATGTTTTACCATCTGGTCTGTTAAATGCTACAGTTCCATCTTCAAGAGGATGCAAGCTAAATGTTATGTAAACATTTTCACCTAGTACATACTTACTTTTGTCAATTGATATTGGACCTACAATTTGATAATCTGTTTCATATTGCTTTATTTGAGATTCATTTACTTGATATGCAATAATAACTATAATTACAATAACAGCAATTCCTATTGCAATTCCAGTTGGTTTATTCATGATTTTTTCTGTAATTGTTTCGCTTTAAATTTATTTTCCCTCATAAAATATTCTAAATAATAATTAATATTCAGAAATTTCTAATTTTTGATGCATTTTTTTGTAACATTTTCAAGTTTTATTCGTTAATTAGTACTATTTGGAACATTTTCTAGCCAAGAAAATTAAGTATTACTTAATTTGATATTAGGATATTTTAAGAAGATAATTTGTGAAAAATAATAATGGCTAAAACCCATCTAAAATGTAGAGAATGTAAAAAGGAGTATGAACCTACTTTCAAGTATATTTGTGATGAATGTTTTGGACCACTGGATGTACAATATAATTTTCCTAAAATAACTAAAGAAACATTTCATAATAGAGAAAAAACATATTGGCGTTATCATGAACTATTACCAATTCATGATAAAAATAATATAGTTAGTATTGAGGCAGGAATGACTCCTTTGGTAAAAGCTGAAAAGCTTGGAAAGGAATTAGGTTTATCAAATTTATACATAAAAAATGATTCAGTAAATCCAACATTTTCATTTAAAGATAGACCTGCAGGTGTTGCAATATCTAAAGCAAAAGAATTTGGATTAAAGTCTGTTGGATGTGCATCAACTGGAAATCTAGCTTCTGCTACTGCAGCACATGCAGCTAAAGCAGATATGCCATGTTATATTTTTGCACCAAGTAATATTGAAACTGCAAAGATTGCACAAGCACTGTCATATGGTGCACAATACATTTCAGTTGATGGAACATATGATGATGCAAATAGAATTGCTGCTCAAATAGGTGACAGAAAAGGCGTGGGTGTAGTTAACATCAATATGCGTTCATACTATGTAGAAGGATCTAAAACTTTGGGTTATGAAGTAGCAGAACAATTAGATTGGAATGTTCCAAATCATCTTATAGTTCCTACTGGAAGTGGTGCCATGTTAAATGCAATTTGTAAGGGATTTGAAGAATTACAAACTGTTTCTTTACTTGATGATCTATCTTCAATGCATATGCATTGTGCACAACCACATGGATGTGCACCAATAGTTGATGCATTTAAGAAAAATTCTGATAAAGTAATTCCAGTAGAACAACCTGAAACTGTTGCAAAAAGTTTGGCAATTGGTGATCCTGGTGATGGTCGTTATGTATTAAAAAGATTAAAACAGTATAATGGAATTGCAGAAGAAACAAACGACAAAGAAATTCTAGACGCAATTTTACTCCTAGCAAAAACGGAAGGAATTTTTACAGAACCTGCTGGTGGTGTATCAGTCTCTATTTTGAAAAAAATGGTAGAAGAAGGCAAGATTGACAGAGATGAAACTACAGTTTGTTATGTAACTGGTAACGGTTTGAAGGCTACTGAATCAATTATGAGTGTATTAACTAAACCTCAAGTAATGCAAGCTGATGTTGCAAAGATCTCAGCAGTAATAGGATAATGATAAAATGACAAAAATTACCTTTACAATTCCATCAGTTCTAAATGCAGGAGGCGGTGAAAAGAAAACAGAACTAGAAGTATCAACTCTAAAAGAATCATTTGAAAAAATTTCAGAGATTATGGGTGATGATTTTAAGAGAAAAGTTTTCGAATCTGATGGATCTCCACGTTCTTTGATTAATATCTACATAAATGGCAAAAATGCCGCATTTGATAGTGGTCTTGATACTATACTAAATGAAAATGACGAAGTTTACATTTTACCTGCAGTTGCAGGAGGTTCTGAGCTTTCTGAAAAAGAACTTGATCAATATTCAAGACAGGTGATGTTAGAGCAAATTGGCTATCAAGGTCAGTTAAAATTAAAAAATTCTACTGTATGTGTTGTTGGTGTTGGTGGACTTGGTAATCCAATCACAACACGTCTAGCTGCAATGGGTGTAGGTAAGCTTCGAATTGTTGATAGAGATGTAATAGAACTTTCAAATTTGCACAGACAAACAATGTTTAATGAGGAGGATGTAGGGCAAGTCAAAGTTGAAGTTGCTGCAAGAAAATTAAAGAAGAACAATCCCCAAGTTGAAATTGAAGCATTACCTATTTCTATAAATGATTACACAGCACTTGATGTCGTTGAAGGATGTGATGTAGTAATTGATGCACTAGATAGTGTTAATGCACGTTATTCATTGAATAAAGCATGTATTGAAAAAAATATTCCATGTGTTTTAGGTGCTGCAGTTGGAGTAACAGGTCAAGTTTTTACAGTAATTCCAAACAAATCAGCATGTTATTATTGCATGTTTCCTGCATTAGATGAAGATTTAATGCCAACATGTAGTTTAGAAGGAGTTCACCCATCAATTCTTTCTGTAGTTGGTGGAATAGAAGTTCACGAAGCAGTTGATATTTTAATTGGCAAGACACCAAAATCATCAGAAAAATTTTTGAGTATTGATCTAGAAAATTTAGAATTTTCATCTGTTAGGACGTTTAAACAGGATGAATGTTCAGTATGTGGAACTGGTAAGAAAAATGAAGTTCCAAAACAAGAACTTATTTTGGAAGAATTATGTGGACGAAACAAAGGCAAAAGAACATTTTCAATCACACCAACATATAATGTTGAACTAAATGTAGATACTGTTACAAGTGTTGCAAAAGAAAAAGGATTCTTAGTTGAAAATCAAGGTGATTTAGGTTTGTCTATGCGTACAAATGATCTTTCTGTTAGTTTTATGAAGAGAGGTTCAGCTGTTGTAGTAGGACCAAAGGATGAATCTGAGGCAATATCACTCTACAAAACTCTCTTAAGTGTATCATAGACTTTATACATTAAAAATACATTCAAAATTAATTGAATATTTTTGTAACTGGTGGTGCCGGATTTATTGGAAGTTTTCTTACTAAATCTCTATTAGAAAATGGATATTCTGTAACAATTTATGATTCACTTGTAAATAGTTCAGCAGATAATGCTAAAAAATTAGAGAAACTAGGTGCAAATTTTATTTGTGGTGACATTACAGATTTGAAAAAACTTTCAGAATCTATATCTAGTCATGATATTTGCATTCATTTAGCTGGACAGACTGATGTGTTATACTCTATAGAAAATCCTGAGTACAATAATCTGGTAAATATTACTGGAACAAAAAATTTACTAGATTCATGTGTGAAAAATAATATTGATGTTATAGCTGCATCATCTGCAGCAGTTTATGAAGATTCTAATGAATTATTATCAGAATCATCACCTTCTAAACCAGCTTCACCGTATGGCCAAAGCAAACTCATTATGGAACAACTACTTACCGATGCTTCAATATCAAGTAAAATCAACTGTCTTAGTCTTAGAATGTTTAATGTTTATGGAAAATGTCAAAATATAGAATATGCAGGTGTAATCACAAAATTTTTAGAGAATATCAAAAACGAAAATGATTTAATAATATTTGGTGATGGTACTTCTTCTAGAGATTTTGTTCATGTGAATGACGTTGTAGATTCCATGATTCTGGCAATGCACAAAATTAAAGGAAAAAAAGGAGAAATATACAATATTGCCAGTGGTACAAATACAAAAATTCTAGAACTTGCAGAAATGATGATTTCAATTACTGGAAAAAACTCTATTTCAATAAACTATTCTCCTAGTAAAAGTGGTGAAATAGTTCATAGTCAAGCTGATATTTCGCTTGCAAGAAACTCACTCGGTTATTCTCCAAAAGTATCTCTTAAAGAAGGACTTGAAGATTTGATAAATTCATAGATTTTTCCTTGGATATGTATTTAAAATATTACAAATAAACTAGATCAATGCATATTGGAATTATATTTTCATCCATGTTTCTATTAATTTTAATTCCTACAGTTTCATACATTTCTGCAGATCAAATTATTTTTCCTATAGTTTCATACATTAATCCAGATGATAATACACTTCCTGCTTCTGCATTTATTCAAATAATACATAGAGATTCAAATGGAAATCTTTTAGCGTATATTGAATCGGATAAAATAGCTATAATGCATAATGACGCTATGATAGAATTAATGGATATGCAGAGTTCTACTGGCACAGATCCAGTTTATGATATTAATGGAAACAACGTAGAAGTAATTATTAGACAGCAAGTAACGGAAATTGAAACTACTACACTATCTACTGATACTAAATTAGTTTCTACTGTTAAAGATAAAGATGGAAATGAAATTATTATTCTTAGAATGGTACATGATGGTTATATGGCACATGCTGGTGATACAGTAACAACATATTGGAATTTTGCCAGAATCATCTAGAAGTTCTTTTTGCAAAGATTATTCCAACAGCTACTGAAAAGAATACTATTAATGGTAACAATCTATAGGGTTGATTTGTCTGATCTGTAAGTCCTGTAAGAAACGGTGCTGTAAGTAGAGCTCCTGATATAAGAACTAAAATACTGTTTGAATACTTGTTGCTTTTTGATTTAATAAATAATCCAATTGTTACAGGCAGTAAAAATAATATAAATAGACTATCAATTCTCATTCCAAACGCAAATGCTGTAAATCCTAACCAAAATTCATCCGAATTCCATTCCAATCCAACTTGAGATTGTGTAGTTGATACAACTATTCCTATAAGAAAAATTATTAAAATTATTAATCCAATAATTATTTTTCTTTGTTTTGAAATATCTGAACTTAAAATGAAAAATATAGACATTGGTGCATAAAACGCGGTTAAGATTTTTGAAAATATAGACAGAACATAGAATATTGGTGACAATGACCATATTTTGATTACCAAATATAATGACAGTAAATAAAAAAGAATCCAAAATGTAGAAAAAGCGGCTGAAGTATCAAATTTCAAAAATAAATTACTTTGTAAAACTAGTATTAACGAAATTAATCCTGCAAGTCTGCTATCTGTAATTTTACTCGTAAATAGATACGTTACAAGTAATAGTCCAATACTTGATATCAATGGTATTACAAAGAAATTTCCAAAAACAATTTGTGATGTTTTTAATAAAATATGTTTAAGATGAGGTTCAAAACTTGTTATCTGTTCTGGCCAGAAACTTTTCATGTTTGATAATTTGTGTTTTAGTCTGTCCCAATCGCCATATACTTCATTAACAACATTAACATTTTTTCCAAATTCTATTTCATTTATTGATATTGAGATGTATCCTGCAATTATAATGATAAGTGCAATAATAGCTATCTTTTTTGATACTTGAAATTTGGTTAGAAAATCTATTTTTTCTAACAATCCTCTACTTTTTGAGAAATAAAAAATTCCAAAAACGATAATGTTAGTTACTATTAGCGGAATTGCTAATCCACCAATTTCAAATGGTTCTATAACCACATGTTGTAGAATACCAGCATTATCAAATTCTGATTTGAAAAATGTCTCTGAAAATAGAGCAGGAAAAACTACTGGACTTAAACTAATTAGTACAACTGAAATTGAAAAGAGAAAGACAATCCAAGATACTCTACTATGTTTTTCATTTTCATATTTTTCCATTATGTTACAAAAAACATCATTGTTTTAAGACTTTTTACATTATTTTCAGTATAAAAGATTCTAAAAGTTTGTATGTATATGATCTGATGATTAACTGTTGTGTTCAATAATAGGATATTCTGGAAATAATAATGCCGCGCCAGTTTTAGTTAGGGCATTAGAAAAAATGGAATATCGTGGATATGATAGTGTAGGCATAGCTACAAAAAATGAGAACATCATAAGTATCAAAAAAGGAGTAGGAAAAGTTTCTGATGTAACTAAGAATCTAAATTTGAATGAAATGCTAGGAAAAATAGGAATAGGTCATACTAGATGGGCTACACATGGTAAAGTTACTAAAGAAAATGCACATCCACATAATAGCAATTCAGGTAAGATTGCAATTGTACACAATGGTATAATTGAAAATTTTGAAGAATTAAAAGCTGATTTAGTATCATATGGTTACAAGTTTCAGAGTGAAACTGATACAGAAATAATTGCAAATTTAATCCAACATAATTTTGATCAAACATCAGATATCAAAAAAACAATAATCAAAACTACTTCACAATTAAAAGGGCATTATGCATTTGTAGTTATTTTTGAAGATGGGACATTAGCAGCTGCAAGATTTCATGAACCACTAATTATTGGAGTTGAACAAAATAATTACTATATTTCAAGTGATGTATTAGGATTTATTGAAAAAACTGATGATGCAATTTACATTGACAACGAAAATTTTGTCATCGTTAGTAATTCAGATTTAAATATTTTCAATTTTAAAGGCGATGAAATAAAACCTCTAGTTACCAAGGTTTCAAAAGAGTTTGCTGATGTGTATAAAGGTGATTATGCCCATTTTACATTAAAGGAAATTTCTGAACAACCTAAATCTATTGTTCATGCAGGAAATAATAAACAAATTGAAAAATTTGTTGAAGAAATTAAAAATTCTAAAAATCTCTACATTACGGGAAGTGGAAGTAGTTACAATGCTGCAGAAGTTACAAAATACTTAATGTCAAAATTTACGAAAATAAATATAAATCCAATAATATCTAGTGAACTACCATTTTCTCTAAATAATATAGAATCCAATTCTACATTTATTGCAATTTCACAGAGTGGAGAAAGTGCAGATGTATTATACGCAATAAAAATTGCAAAAGAATCCAATGCAAAAATTTTATCAATAATCAATCATCATAATTCCTCTTTATCACAAGAATCAGATGTAACATTAGGAATAAACTGTGGTCCTGAAATTGGAGTTGCAGCAACCAAAAGTTTTACATCTCAACTTTCTGTATTATATAAAATTACAAATGAATTATGTGATAATTGTTTAGATATAGATTGGCAAAAAGTTTCAGATTCAATAGCTAATATTCTACAAGATCACTCTGAAATAAAAAATATTGCAAAACAACTAATAGACATTTCTGATATCTATGTTCTTGGTAGAGGTATTCATTTTCCTATTGCAAAAGAGGCTGCACTAAAACTTAAAGAATTAACATACATACATGCTGAAGGAATTCCTGGAGGAGAATTAAAACATGGACCATTAGCATTGATGGATTCTAATGTCTATGTGATTATAATTAATCCAACAGATTCAACTTATTCTGACACATTAAACAGTGCAAATGAAATCAAAGCAAGGGGTGCCAAAATAATTGGTATTTCTAACAAAAAAAATGATGTTTATGATTATTGGATCAAAATACCAGATATTGATGAAGCAAGTTATCCACTAATTGAGATAGTTTCAATTCAATTACTATCTTATTATGCAGCATTAGAAAAAAACACTGATCCTGATTACCCTCGAAATCTAGCAAAATCAGTTACTGTAAAGTGATTTTTTTGTTTATTTTATACAAAATCATTTTTTAGAATATATTAAATGGATTAATTTTTCACTATAGGTAATTGATAAGCAAAGAAAATTTAGAAAAATATGATCCTGAAGGAATGCATCATGCATATGATGCATGGTCAGATTTAGCACGAGATGCATATAATTCTGAACTTCAGCCAATAGATTTCAAAAATATTGATCATGTAGTTTTTTCTGGAATGGGTGGTTCTGGTGCTATAGGTGATCTTTTTTCATCAATGCTATCTAAAACTGATATACATACAACAGTAGTAAAAGGATATGCACTACCAAAAACAGTAGATAAAAACACACTTGTTGTTTGTACTAGTGTATCTGGCAACACCGATGAAACTTTATCAATACTGAAAAAATGTACAGAATTAAACTGTAAAACAATTGGATTCTCTTCTGGTAATACGTTAGAATCTATTTGTGAAAAAAATAATATTGAACATAGACAAATCCCTATTACACATTCACCCAGAACATCGTTTCCTAGTTATGTTTTTTCTATACTAAAAACTATCAGAACAATTATTCCCATAAGAGAAGATGAAATATCTTCTTGCTTAAGAAACTTAGAAAATGTAAAAAAGGAAACTTGCTCTAAAAATCTTTCTAATAATAATCCTTCAGTAAATCTGGCAAATTGGATTTCAGGAATACCTGTCATATATTACCCATGGGGATTAGAAGCCGCAGCCATTCGTTTTAAAAATTCATTACAAGAAAATGCCAAAACTCATGCAACTGTTGAAAATATAATTGAAAGTGGACATAATGGAATAGTTTCATGGGAGAGAGATTCAACCATGACTCCTATATTACTTACTGGCACAGACGATCATAAAAAAACCAAAGATAGATGGAACATAATACGTGAGTATTTTGAAATGAAAAATATTCAATACAAAGAAATCAGTACTATAGATGGTGGAATTTTATCAAAAATCATGTCTATGATTTATGTTTTAGATTATTGTTCAATTTATTATGCCATTAAATTAGGAATTAATCCTTCGCCTATAGAATCAATTGATTTTATAAAAGAAAGACTCTAAATCATTAATTAAGATTATAATTTCATAGAATGTGAATTATAATGAATAATAAACTTGTTTCAATTGTAATCCCAGTTTATAATTCTGAGAGATTTTTAGAAGAATGTCTAAATTCTATATTAGAACAAACATACCAAAATATCGAAATCATAGCAATAGATGATGGATCAAATGATTCATCATTAGATATTCTGAACAATTTTTCCAACAAAATTCATATTTTTTCCCAAAAAAACCAAGGTCTTGCAATATCTCTTAATCTTGGAATTAGTAAAATTAAAGGTGATTGGCTAAAATGGTTTTCTCCTGACGACATAATGTACCCAAATACAATTGAAGTTCTAGTCAATGAGGCAGAAAATCATGATAATAATACAATTCTTTATTCAAATTGGAATATAATAAATGATGAAGGACAATTAATACGAGAATTTCACGAATCAAATTATAATGATATGTCTGATTTTGATTATAATGTAAGATTGTTAGATGGTCAACAGATCAATGTCAATACAGCATTAATTCCTACTCAATTACTTGAAAAATGTAAAATTAGAAATCTTGATGATCCTGTTGCAATAGATTATGATTTTTTTCTACAATCTGCACTATTACATGATGCAAAGTTTCATTTGATATCAGAATCTCTTGTTAAATATAGAATTCATTCAGATCAATTATCACATAAAAATATCTCAAAAACTCTAGAATATATTAAACAAATAAAAAATGAAATTATACAAAAACTTGATGATTCTTTAAGCAATAGATATATTGATGAATTAGAGAAATATCAAAAAACAAAACCTATGACAAAAAAAACTATGGAATTTGGAATGAAATTAATTTCATCAACACCATCATGGGCATCTGATAGAATTTTAACACTTTATCTAAATAAAATACGTCGTGGACGGTAACAATCTTCAATATGCTTTTTATGTCTGAAAAAATATAATAATTATATTGCAACCACAAGTATCAATTATTATTGCAAATTATAATGGAAGAGATCTTCTTGAAAAATGTTTAGAGTCATTATCTAATGTTAATTATAAAAACTTGGAAATAATTATTGTTGATAATAATTCAACTGATGATTCAGTAGAATTTGTTACAAAAAATCATCCATCAATAATTTTAGTAAAACTTGATAAAAACAAAGGTTTTGCTGAACCAAATAATATTGGTGCAAAAATTGCAAAGGGCCAATTTTTATTATTCTTAAACAATGATACTGTTGTAACTGAAAATTTTATTTCTGAAATGATTAATGCTATAATTACAGATAAAAAAATTGCAATATGCCAAAGTCTTTTACTGAAACCTAATGGAGATATAGATTCCAGTGGTGATTTCCTAGATGATCTAGGTGTTGTATATAATTCAAAGACCAAGATTGATCATATACGTGAAATATCTAGTGCCAGAGGTGCTTCAATGTTAATTCGTGCTAATATATTTGAAAAACTTCATGGCTTTGATGAAAAATTTTTTGTATCTTTTGAAGATGTGGATCTTTGTTGGCGTGCATGGATTCTAGGATATCGTACATTAATGATACCAACTTCAATAGTTTACCACTCAGCTGGTTCAACAATCAAAAAAATTAAATCAGAAATTGCCTTTCATGGATTCAAGAATCAACTTGCAATGAAAGTAACTAATTTTGAACCGATCTTAGGAATAAAAAATATGATATTGTTTTTTTGTATTTATGGAACAAGAGAATTCAAAATTTGGTTGGATTATACAATTTCTGGTTCAACCAAACTCGCTTCAACAGAATATGAAAATAACATAGCACAAAAGCCTAGCTTCAAAATTATTGCTAAAAGCATAATGTGGATTATTTCAAATTATGGATATTTGCTTAAGAAGCAAAGGGCAGTAAATAAAAATCGTGTTTATAGTACAGCAGTTCTAAAAAAAATGAATATAATTCATAATGTAAAGCAATAAAAAATCTAGATATTTACTATATCATCAATATTTGGTGCAAATGCATCTAATCCAAATTTCTCATGAATTTCTTCTGCAAATCTAGTACACGATTTATCATCTCCATGAACAGTCATAATCTTAGGATTACCCCTGATGTTTTTAATCATCTCAAATAAGCTGTCTCTGTCAGCATGGCCTGAAAATTGGAATTGTTTTACTTCTGCCTGAACTTTAAGATCCTTCCCACGTGTTTCAACTTTTCCAGTATCTAACAGCTTTTTTCCAGGAGTTCCCTCTCCTTGATATGAGACTAGTGCAATTCCATTTTTATTATTAAACGCTAATTGTTGCAAATAATAAACAGCATTTCCCCCAACTAACATTCCAGCAGGAGAAATTACAACACATGGTTCTGTTAATGCTTGTTTTCTTTCCTTATGGTCATTTACTGCAACAACTTTGTCTATAACATCTTCAAATACTCTTGGATTCTTCAAATATTCAGGATATTTTAGTAGTATTTGATTTACTTTTAGTGCCATTCCATCCATGATTATTCTATGTTTAAATCCTGAATTAACTAGAACACTAGCTATTTCTTGTGAACGTTCAACGGAAAATGACGGAATGAAAAGAGTGCCTTTTCTATCCATTATTTCATTTGCAAAATCAATTAAACCATTTTCAGAATCCTTTCTTGGCATCTGATTTGTTTGGGAGTATGTACTTTCTGTGATTAGTAAATCAATTTCACCAATATCTAAATCTGCAGGTGGAAGTAATCTTGAACCTCTTAAATTTATATCTCCTGTGTAAAATAATTTTTTGTTATTTGATTCTAACAATACTGTACTACCACCTAATACGTGTCCTGACGAACGAAGCTCAAATGTTGCACTTCCTCTTGTAATTTTTTCTTTAAAACTAATCATCTTTGCTTTTTTCATCATATTATTAACTTCTGGAATTCCGAAAGAATGAGAATTTTTTTCAATCTTAAGCATGTCATTTATGAGAAGTTTGCTTAAATCAAATGTTGGTTGTGTTGCATACACATTACAATTCCCACTCACAAAAAGCGAAGGAACACATCCTGAATGATCAAGATGTGCATGTGTAATTATCACCGAATCAATATCTCTTGGTTTTACATGAAGTGGGTATGTAGGTGGTGATCCCCTTGGGCGTCCAAACATCACACCATAGTCTAACAAAAAATTTGTTCCATCACAATTAACCTGAAAAGCTGATCGACCAACCTCTCCTGCTGCACCTAAAACTTTAATTTCCACTTGTGTGATTTTTAGATCTCTACCTTAAAACCTTCTTTTTTCAATTTTAAATTCCACACCATAGACAATACGCACAACCTTTAATTAGTGCAACCTAACAAATGATCAAACATGGGAAGAACTTATGCTGAATGGGAAGCTACCCAAGATAAAGCACTTGTTGCAAAGGTTCGCGCAGGCGACGAAGGCAATAAAGTCCTATTAAATCAAATTAATTGGATATGGGTTGCAAATCTTATGGCTAACAAAGCAGATCTAAATCCATCATCTGCAGAACTATTAGACTGGGTTACATCTGGTCAGATAGACGCAATGAGAAAATAATACGTGATTTCACGTTTTCTTTTTTGTTTTTTAGTTTTTGTTAGTGTAAACTAACGATCTAAAAAATAACAGTGTTTCATAATTCAATCATGGTTTAAATAGCAAATAATAGGTAATAATTTTGATAGAAAATGCCAATAGCAATTCTTCCAGACATAGACGAACAGAGATGTATCGGATGTGCACTATGTGTAGAAATCTGTACAACTCTGGGCCCGGACGTACTCCGTGTAAAACCTGTTGAAGGTTGGAAAAGAGGTAAAGCATTTGTCTTTTATCCAGAAAGATGCATCTCAGACGGTGCATGTATTGGAGTTTGTCCAACAAAATCCATCTTTTGGATGAGACCAATGAATTACACTGCTGGTCAACCAGTACCACTTCACAAGAACGGAGTATTCATAAAAGGATGGGCAGAAGACGCTGCCTTATAGGCGACGTTTCACACCTTTTTTCTTCTTTTATTTTTAAAAAAAATAAGTTGTACTATAATCAATTGATGTTTAGTTAATTGATTTCTTTTTGATATTTTTTGGAATAAATTTTTTAAAAAATTGTAAAAACTCATCATTCTTTTGTGTATAAATAATTTCAAAATTATTTTTCTCAAAGAATTTTTTCCATATATCTAAAAATAAAGTAAAATCTTCCGGTTCATACTTATTTCTAGCCATTAGGTAATGTGATGCAGGAAAAATATCTGATAATTCTATAGGAATAATACCTAAAAATGGATTATAGTTACAAAATTGAATTGATTTTGAATTACTAAATTTTTCATTGAGAATTTTGTATTCTCTTGAAACAAATGCAGGTTTGATATTTGTATCAGGTGTAATCACTAGAATTTTTTTCTTTGTTCTGAATTTTTTCACGTATTCATGAAACGCCAGGATTTCTGGTCTAAATTGGTCTTCTTTTGAGAATAGAAAAATTGCTTTTTGTTTGAACTTTGGAGTAGAATCAATAAAAAGATTAGAATTTTTTGTGATTATATCAATTGCTTCAAATAGTTTAGGATGAGAGCGGGCTTTCTTCATTGTATATTCCCATAATCTACCTTCATGAATTGCTTGTTTTACTCTATCTACTTCAGCTTTTATTGAATAAAGATTGAAAAGTGCAATTTTATCAGTACGTTCTTGTTTTTTTAATTCAAGTAATTCTTTTGGTGTATATTTTGCTGAAACTTCACAGTCAAATGGAAAATACTCAAGTTCATTCAACTTACGTGTACCGTCCTCCGTAATTACTCTGTCATGCTTGGCATATAGCATGTAAGATGCTGAATCAAATGTATCACATCCTAATGCAACTGCTAAAGGAATTGTTAAAGGATGTCCTGCACCAAAAAGATGTAAAGGAATTGCAGCAGGAATATGTTTTTTTGCAGTTATTATCATTTCAGCAAGTAATTTGTATTCATATGACTCCATAAATTCCACCGGACTACCTAATGCTAACATAGGAAATTTCATTTCTACTAGAGATTTTGTAGATTTTGCAACTAAATCAAAATGTTCACCACCTTGAATCGGACCAATCCAAATTTGTCCATTATTCTTTTTTTGTTTAAGTGTCTGTTTGCAAACTTTTAGTGTATGATTAACATATTCCTTAGCAAGTTTTTTTGGAAGTTTGTAACCAGTTGGTTTATCCAACGGAATTGCAAAATCAGTTTCAATATCCATTTCAAATTTAGCCATATCTTTGGGTAGTACATCAACTTCACCATATTCTAATACTTGATATCCACCAGAATCAGTCATTATAGATCCGTCATATTTTACTATGTCATGTATTCCTCTTTTTCTTGCTTGATCACCATAACGATTCAATGTGATGTAAGCATTAGTAATTATTACATCAAAACCAATCTTACGAATTTTATCTGCAGGAATTGATTGTTTTACTGGATGTAAAACTGGAACAAACGCTGGGGTTTCTATTTTTCCATGATTTGTATGAAGAGTTCCAATTCTACCTGCTAAATCACTATATTTTATTTCAAACAATTCGTTAGTATCAATTGTAGGTCTAATATTAAATTAGTATTCAAAAAATGTTTTCAAGTCATTTTTTTCTTGTATTAATCCAAGCCAATCGATGATATCTCCATTATCAGTTCTATCTATAATGGCATTAATTTTTTTTACAAGGGTTTTTGGTGTGCTATTTGATGCATCAATCTGAAATGTTTTTTCTTCACCAAAAGTGTTTATTGCATCATTTGTAATTATTCCCAAAATTTCACTTCCAAGATTATCTTTAATTTTATTTTCAGAATAATCTCTCTTTTTATAAACATCTAGTAGTTCATATGGATTTTTCCTTAGTACAATTACAGAGTTTATCTTTGAAGAATCAACTACATATGGTGCTAAATGACCTACTAGAATAGATTTTTCTTGCATCATGCTAAGTAAATGTGATTTTAATTTATCAACATCAACATCTAACGTATCTTGATTATTTTCAATAATTCCAGCCTTAATTGCAATTTTGTTAATATCAAGCAATTCGTAACTATTTTCTTTTGATATTTCCTCAGCAATTGTGTGTTTTCCAACTCCTGGATTTCCAGTTATAACTAATGCCATATCTTCATTGGTTATTATTTAGACTAATTTATTTCTGTAATACTAATATTCTCATATTCTGCTTAATCAACATGCAAATTGGATTAATTGGAAAAGCAAATGTAGGTAAATCTACATTTTTTTCAGCCGCTACTGAAACAATAGTCCAGAGTGGAAATTTTCCATTTACAACAATTGAACCAAATGTTGGTGTAACATATGTAAAAACTGATTGTGCATGTAAAAATCTTAAAACACACTGTGGAAATAATCTATGTCTTGAAGGAACTCGTTTTGTTGCTGTAAAACTAATTGATGTTGCTGGATTGGTTCCAGGTGCACATGAAGGTAAGGGACTTGGAAATCAATTTCTAACAGATGCAATGCAAGCAGATGCATTAGTACACGTTGTAGATATTTCTGGCTCTACAGATATTCAAGGACAGCCAGTAAATATTGGCACGCATGATCCAATGGAGGATATAAAATTTGTAGAGGAAGAATTTGATCTTTGGTTTAAACAAATTCTTGATAGAGAATGGCCAAAATTAATAAAAGAAATTGAACAGAAACGAACAAAGGTGTCTGATGGTCTTGCACATAGATTTACTGGCATTGGAATTAACGAATCATATATTGATCAAGTTCTAAATAGAATGTCCTTAAAATCAAAAAATCTTAAAGAATGGTCAGAATTAGATATCATGAATTTTCTTAAATCACTTAGAAAAATTTCCAAACCAATGTTGATTGCATCTAACAAAGCAGATCTTTGTGAAGATCTTGATATAATTAAAAAAATATCAGAAAACTTTACAACTATTGCTTGTAGTGCTGAAACCGAACTTTTATTGAAAAAAGCCACGAAAGCTGGATTAATTGATTATGTTTCTGGTAATACCAGTTTTAATGGAAAAGAAGATACTAATCTATCAAATGAACAGAATAATGCATTACATCTTGCAAAAAATGTTTTAACTAAACTTGGAGTAACTGGAGTTCAAAAAATTCTAAATTCTATTGTATTTGATGTATTAAAGATGATTGTAGTATTTCCAGTAGAGGATGAAACAAAACTCTCAAATAAAGATGGTCAGGTTTTGCCAGATGCTAAATTATTATCTTCTAATTCTA